>JAZQRG010000337.1:0-2719 GCA_045629445.1 Mycetocola sp.
CAGCGACCGTCGCCGACGCCGAATTCTCGACGGCCGATGCGGAACACCGTACTCTCCAGGATCGACGTCGGCGGCAACTCCGTCGCGACAGTGCGTTGTCGACCCTCGACACCTTCCTCGCCCAGGAATCCGTCATCGACGGTGACCGCGAGACGCTTGCCCGTGCGCGGAGGGCCGCTTCCGTCTGGGCGCATGTCGCCGCTCGCCGCGGCGCCGAAGCGGCACTGCAGCAGGCACTCGCGGTTCAGACGGAGCGAGCCGACACCTATCGCCTGCTCGTGCGTTCCGATGACGCTGATGCGAGCGGGTCTGCCGCCGTCGGCGACGACGTTCCCGACGCAGCAGAACTCAGCGCAACCATCGACGAGCTGACGCGCGCCATCGGCACCCTGCAGAACTCGCTCGCCGATGAACGCACACTGCCGCGGCTCGAGGTTGAACTGGGGCAGGCAACGAAGGTCCTCAGCGAGCGTGAGGCTGACGTCCGCGACGCGATGTCCCGTGTCACCGAGATTCCCGACCAGCTCGACGCGCTCGCCGACGAGCTCAGCGCTGCAAAGGTCAGGGCTGCAGGTCTTCCCGAGGCTCGAGCGCACGTCGCGAGGTTGGAGTCGGCACGAACAGCGGCCCAGCGCGCGGCAACACTCGACCGCAAACTCACCGAGGCGCGGTTCACCGAGAAAGACGCCAGTGCTGCTCATCTGGCCGCTGCCACGCGACTCGACGAGCTCTTCAGTGCACGCCTGAATGGTCACGCCGCCGAACTTGCGAGCGCACTCGTCGATGGCGAATCGTGCGCGGTCTGCGGTTCGACCGAACATCCACTGCCGGCGTCGTTCAGCGGTGACGAAGTGACCGAGACCGACATTGCCGAAGCGCGAAGCGTCGTTGCGGTACGGCGCGCCGAGCTCGACGACGCAACCGCGACAGCGAACGACCTCGCCACCCGGCTTGCCACCGAGCAGGGCCGCGCCGGGAATAAGCCGCTCGACGAGATCGATGCCGAACTCGCTGACGCGACCCTCGCGCTGGTCGACCGCGAGACGGCGAGCGACCTCGTCGCCGACTACGAAACGAAACAGACGGCACTCCGCGCTGAACTCGAGGCGGCCGGAGCCGCGGTCACCGCACTGAGGACCGACCTCGACAGCGCTGCGACCGCGGTGGCCGCCGCGAAAACCCGTCTGGCGGAGGCGGCATCGCGGGTTGCCAAGCACCGGGCGGGCTACGCGTCCGTCGCCGACCGGGCCGAAGTGCTCGAAGAGCGGCTCGACGCCGCACGCGCATTGCTCGAGGCGAGTTCCGCCGTGAGCTCGCGCGCGGCGGCGGTCGAGACCGCAGCGACCACCCTCGTCGAGCAACTCGCCGAGAATGACTTCGTTGATGAGGCCGCTGTCGATGCGGCTCGTCGGGGCGCCGCCGAAATCGCCGCACTCGACGCGCGCATTCGCGAGTTCGACACCGCGGTCGCCTCAGCACGGTCCACCCTCGCCGAGCCCGAACTCGCCAACCTTCCCGCCGACCTGATCGACCTGCAGCCAGCCGAAGCACTCGTCGCCGAAACCAGCGCTGCCCGCGACCTCGCACTCCAGAACGCCAGTTCGCTCGCCGAACGGGTCGACCAGGTGGCAACCATCGTTCACCGGGTGCGTTCGGAACACGAGGCATCCGCCCGGTTGAGGGAAGAGTACGGCCAGGTGCGCGCCCTCGCGAGCGCCGTGCAGGGAAACGAGCCCAACACGAAACGGATGCGACTCGAGACCTATGTGCTCGCCGCGCAGCTCGAGGAGATTGTGACAGCGGCCAACGCGAGGCTCGCGACCATGACGAGCGGGCGATACACGCTGCAGCACGACGACTCCGTGCAATACCGGAATACGCGGTCAGGGCTCGGCCTCGCCATCCTCGATGAACACACCGGTCGGGCGCGTCCGACGCACTCCCTCTCCGGCGGCGAGACCTTCCTCGCTTCCCTTGCGCTCGCGCTCGGGCTCGCCGAGGTCGTGACCAACCAGGCAGGCGGCATCACCCTCGACACACTGTTCATCGACGAAGGATTCGGCTCGCTCGACGGCGACACCCTCGACATCGCCATGTCGACACTCGACAGCTTGCGCTCGGGGGGTCGCACTATCGGTCTGATCAGCCACGTCGAAGCCATGAAGGAACAGATTCCGGCCAAGCTGCGGATCGAGGTCACAGATTCGGGAGCCAGTCGCGTCAGCGCGACGACCGCCAATTTAAGCTTCGAGCTCGCCTGACCGTCGGCTCGGCACCGTGCGACCCCTGACCTCTGATCAGGTGAAACCCCGATTGTGCGCCGCGACTCCGACTGTCAGGCTTGGGCTATGAAACTTATTCGTCCTCGTCGTGGAAACGGCCGCGTTATCGCTGGGGTCTGTGCGGCCGTCGCGAACCGGTTCGGCATCTCCGCAACCCTGGTTCGCGTGCTGACCATCGCCAGCCTGTTGCTGCCTGGCCCCCAGGTCATCGTTTACGTTGTGCTCTGGATTCTGATCCCGACGGAGAACTGACGGGATGTCTTCACTGCGACAGCTCACCGCCCCGGTCGCGTACCACGGCGAAGGTCCGGTCTGGGCAGAGTCGTGGGGCGGCTTGCGCTTTGTTGACATGCTCGCCGGCGACATCCTCTCCGTTGACGAACACGGTTCGGTGACACGGATGCACGTCGGCACGATCGCAGCGTTCGTGCGGCCCC
>JAZQRG010000338.1:0-1810 GCA_045629445.1 Mycetocola sp.
AGCATGGCCACCTTCTCACGCGGGCCCACGACGGTGATGAGACCGTCGACAGTTTTACCCGCCCGCTTCGCGGTGACCGGGCCAGACGTCGCGACGAGGATTTCGGGGGCAACGGTGGGCATCGTCCACAGTCGGGTTGACTCGAGTTTGTAGAACGGGCCGGCATGCTTGACGTCACGGCCAGCCAGAGATGCCGCGAACAGCTTCTTGATGATGTCGACGGCCTCGAACATGCGGCTGATGCGCTCGTGCGCCTCGGGCCAGTACGCGCCGACGATGTGCTCGTTGAGCGCCTCACCCGAACCGAGGCCGAGCCAGTGCCTGCCCGGGTACATCGCGCCGAGCGTCGCTGACGCCTGGGCGACCATCGCCGGATGCCAGCGGAAAGTCGGTGCCGTTACTCCAGGCCCGAAGTTGCCGGTTGTGCGTTCGCCGAGCGCGGTGAGCACGCTCCAGACGAATGACGACTCGCCCTGCTGAGGCACCCACGGCTGGAAGTGGTCAGCGGCCATCACTCCGTCGAACCCGTGCTGCTCGGCATAGGCGCTCAGCGCGACAGCCTCCTGCGGGGCGAACTGCGAGAGCATGGCCGAGTAACCGACCGAAAGGGATGCCATTCACCCATCTTGGCGCACGAACCGGTCGCGAGGAGAGCCCGAGCGAAGAGAACTGTCTCCGGTCTCGGCTAGCGTTGACGCATGCGAATCGCCACCTGGAACGTCAACTCCATCCGAGCCCGTGTCCGGCGCACCGTCGACTGGATGGTGCGCGAAGACATCGACGTACTCGCCATGCAGGAGATCAAGTGCAAGCCTGAGCAGTTCCCCCTCGAAGCGTTCGAGGAGGCGGGCTACGAAGTCGCCATCCACGGCTTCAGCCAGTGGAACGGCGTTGCGATCGCCAGCCGGCTCCCGATTGAGGATGTCACGACGACGTTCGAGGGAATGCCCGGCTTCCTCAAAGGTGAAGAAGGCCCCGACCTCCCCAAAGAGGCCCGTGCGATGGGTGCGACGATCAATGGCGTGCGCGTGTGGAGCCTCTACGTTCCGAACGGCCGTTCGCTCGACGACCCGCACTACACGTACAAGCTCGACTGGCTCGCCGCGCTGAAGAACGACACGGCCGCCTGGCTCGCGAAGAACCCGGGCGTCCCGCTCGCCCTCATGGGTGACTTCAACGTCGCCCCGTTCGACAGCGACATGGGCGACCCGAGCGTAGTTCCCGGCGTTTCGACCCACGTCTCGCCACCCGAACGTGCTGCACTCGCGGCGTTCGGCGACATCGGGCTCACCGACGTCGTTCGGCCCATCGTCCCAGAGGGCTTCACCTACTGGGACTACAAGCAGCTGCGCTTCCCCCGCAACGAGGGCATGCGCATCGACTTCATCCTCGGCTCCCCCGAGTTTGCCGCCCTCGTAACGGATGCCTCCATCCACCGGAACGAACGCAAGGGTGAGGCGCCGAGCGATCACGTGCCCGTCATGGTCACTCTCGACCTGGAGACCGCGGACGACGACGATCGGCCGATGATCTTCTAGAGCGCACGCCGCTCTGCACGAGGGCCTCTGCACGAGCCCCCCACTTTCCCGTGCCGCGCGCGCTAAGCCGTCGGCACTACGCCCGGTCGGCGTTCGAATGCCACAAAACCGCGGTATGAGCGCGCCATACCGCGGTTTTACGGCATCCGAACGCTTGTCATTTCGAGCCGCCTTTCTCAGCTGACGCAAACGCACCGTAAACCCGGCGCAGCCGTGTCTTTGCGTCCACCGAACGGATGCTGTCGCCCGCGAGGACTGCATCGGCGCGCTTT
>JAZQRG010000339.1:0-1538 GCA_045629445.1 Mycetocola sp.
GCGCCTGAGTTGCCACACTGTGCCGCTCGACCTCGGTGCGGGGCGACACAGGGCGTCATTTCACCTGGTGCAGGAGCCCGTGCGGGCCGCTTACCGGAACACGCGGCTGATGCCGCCGCCGATCTGGAACAGACCGAGCCACGCCAGGAACCGCTGCAGTGGCCGCAGCGGCCAGAAGGCGATCCGCCGCCAGCCGCCGTGCCGCGTCCACGACATCGTCAACTGAAGCTGGGTTCCACCCGCGGCCGGCGCGAGTTCGATCGTGAGCACGTGCGAGTTCGCGCGCACAGCGTCAAGGTAGCTCGTGCGCCACGCAATCTGGCTCGGCGGGGCAAACTCGGTGAGTTCCATGCGCCGCCGCCGAAACTCCTCCTTTACCTTGGCCGGTTTGCCGTCGGGGTGAACGGTTGGTGCAACAACGAGCCAGCTCGTACCGACCGCCGTCGCGGCGCCGTCGCCGTCTTGTTGGACGGATCCGACGCTTGGATTCCACTCGGGCATACGCGCCGGGTCGGCAAGCAGCGACCAAACCTCCTCGATCCCGGCGGGTACGAACGTCTCAACCTGACCGGTGATACCGGCGATGCGCCGCTTCTTTCCTGTGCCGGGTGAAGAGTGCGCTTCGACGGCTTCAAGAGCAGCGCCGAGCTCCGCAGCAGAGGTGTCGAGCCGAACGAGCAGATCCTCGATGAGCCCGCTCGGCTCTCGGAGCAGTTCGCAGAGCACCGCAGAAGCATCACCCGAGTTCTTGCTTCCCGCCCGCTTCAGGACGTTGAGCGCGCGGGGCGTCCACTCGTATCCCCGGGTCTCGTGAAACACAATCCGCCGCTCACCGGGCACATCGACGTCGACGCCGATGCTCCGCAGTTGTGCGGTGTGCATCGCGTCAACGGCTTCCCTGGCGCGGTCGAGGGTGATTCCCGCGGCGCGCACTACCGCTCCGGCGGTCTGGTCGCTGAGAACGAGCGCGAGAAACAGGTCGTCGAGGTCGGCGTCGTGACGGCCGCGGCGCGATGCTTCTTCCATCGCGGCCAATGACAACGTCTGCATGGTCGCCGCTGCGGTCGTGAATGAGCTCACTGTGTCCTCCTGGGAACGGGGATGGTGGGGTCTACGCGTTTCGCGTACTTCTTGTGGACGGCTTGCCTGCTGACCCCGAGGGCATCGGCGATCTCCAGCCAGCTCATCCCGGCACGGAGCGCAGCTTCGACCTGTTTGAGTTCGAGAGCATCCGCAAGCGCGCGCAGCGACACGATCGCTCGCAACCCCGCGCGCGGGTCGCTCGTGTTCGCCGCGGTTGCGGCAATCGTCTCGGTCTTCATGTAAGCAACCTACGTTGCTAGACCGAATTAAGCAACCATGGTTGCTAAGCGAGTAGGCGCCTCAGTGTGGGCCCCCGCATGCCCGAACTGGGGGCAGATCGCGACACGGCCGCCCAGTGACGTGGGATACGTGGCGAGTGCTAGAGTGGAAGGGATCCCGACAGGCAAGCCGACAAGGCAAATCTGGCCTTCGGGTGATTTCTGCAAACCCAACGC
>JAZQRG010000340.1:0-3147 GCA_045629445.1 Mycetocola sp.
GCGACGTCGCCGTCGAGCATGAGGCGGGTTCCAGCACCGGCCGCACGGATCTCGTCGATGAGCTGCGCGTGCCGCGGACGGTCGAGAACAGCAACGGTCATGTCTCCGACATCCTTGCCCTTCGCCTTGGCGAGGGCGCGCAGGTTCTCACCGATCGGCTTGCGAATGTCGACAACACCGATGCCCTCGGGCCCGGTGACGATCTTGTCCATGTAGAAGACACTCGAGGCGTCGAGCATGGTGCCACGATCAGAGACAGCGATGACCGAGAGGGCGTTCTGACGGCCGGCGGCGGTCAGGCTCGTTCCGTCGATTGGGTCGACAGCGATGTCGCAGGCGGGGCCGCGACCGTTTCCAACGTGCTCTCCGTTGAACAGCATGGGCGCTTCGTCTTTTTCGCCCTCGCCGATGACAACGACTCGGTCAAAGTTCACGGTCCCGAGGAACGCGCGCATAGCGTCAACGGCAGCGCCATCGGCGGCGAGCTTGTCTCCGCGGCCGATGTACGGCACAGCGCGGATAGCCGCAGCTTCGGTAGCTCGAACCAGTTCGAGCGCGAGGTTCCTGTCGGGGTGGTGGAAAAGTGGTGCGTTTTCTGTTTCGGTCACAATGGTCCTCTATCGGAAACGGATGCGGTTGCGATGGCGGGCTCGCTGTGTTCCCTTCCACCCTAACCGCGTGAGTCCGAAAGAGCCCGTTCATGCCGCTCACCCGGACATACGTGCAGCACGCCACCGCCGTCTGCGTCCCAGCGCCCTGCTCGGACAGAAACGGTTGCAGCGATTGTTGCTCGGACAGAAACGGTTGCAGCGATTGTTGCTCGGACAGAAACGGCAGAAGTTCCGCGAAGGGAACGGCCATTTCTGGCCGAGCTGCGCGGCAGTCACGGGTCGACGCCCCCACCGCCCGCCCCGACGGTGCGTACCCTCAGTAAGCTAGCGACGAAGACAACCCCTCTCTCAAGGAGCAGTTATGCCCGTCGCAACCCCAGAGCAGTACGCCGAAATGCTCGACACCGCCAAGGCGAAAGGCTTCGCCTTCCCCGCGTTCAACGTGTCAAGCTCGCAGACCATCAACGCCGTACTGCAGGGCCTGACCGAGGCCGGCTCTGACGGCATCATCCAGGTCACCACCGGCGGAGCGGACTATTTCGCCGGTCACACCGTCAAGAACCGCGCCGCAGGCGCCATTGCATTCGCCAAGTTCGCGACCGAGGTCGCCAAGAACTACCCGATCACGGTCGCACTGCACACCGACCACTGCCCGAAGGATGCTCTCGACGGCTTTGTCATGCCGCTCATCGCCGCATCCGAAGAAGAAGTGAAGGCCGGCCGCAACCCGCTCTTCCAGTCGCACATGTGGGACGGCTCGGCCGTTCCCCTCGACGAGAACCTCGAGATCGCCAAGGAAATGATCAAGCGCACCCGTGCGATCCACGCCAGCCTCGAGGTCGAGATCGGCGTCGTCGGCGGCGAAGAAGACGGTGTCAGCCACGACATCAACGAGCACCTCTACACGACACTCGACGACGCAATCGCAACGGTCGAGGCCCTCGGCCTCGGTGACCAAGGCCGCTACATGGCTGCACTGACCTTCGGCAACGTCCACGGCGTCTACAAGCCGGGCAACGTCAAGCTCAAGCCTGAACTCCTCAAGGAGATCCAGGACGGACTGGCGGCCAAGTACGGCACCGCAGCGAAGCCCCTCGACCTCGTCTTCCACGGCGGATCGGGATCCACCGACGCTGAGATCGCCGAGGCGGTCGCCAACGGTGTCGTCAAGATGAACATCGACACCGACACCCAGTACGCGTTCACCCGCTCGATCGCCGACTACATGCTGAAGAACTACGACGGCGTGCTCAAGGTCGACGGCGAAGTTGGCAACAAGAAGGTCTACGACCCGCGCGCGTGGGGCAAGGTCGCTGAAAGCGGCATGGCCGCCCGTGTCGTCGAGGCGACCCGTCAGCTCGGTTCAGCCGGACACGCGATCCGCTAGCTCCCACCAAAAAGAAAGACGGATGCCCCGACCACGCTGGTCGGGGCATCCGTCGTTTTCGATCAGTGCGTTATGCGGGTGAACTCATCTGCTCGACGTACTCCAGGAACGCGGGATCCGCGGTCATCGCAATCGCGATAACGGCGAACACGACGATGTTCGCGACCACGTTGAAGACCAGCGGAATCCACCAGGCGAGCTTTGCGCGACGCAGGTTGCGGAGCGAAAGCCAGAGGGCGATCACCCAGAGAACGACCTGCGCGGCGAGGGCCGCCCACCCGAGCGTGAGCGCAAAGTCGGTCGTGGTGAACGTGCCGATTCCCAGCTGGGTGAATGCCGGTCCGATGGCGGCCGGCAGGTTCAGCAAAGCTGGCATGGTCAGGAATATGGTCATAAGACCAATCCCGAGCAGCGCGACCGTTGCGAACTTGTCGGCGCCGGATGGGCGCGTCCGTGGCAGCCGTCCAGCATCCTGCGGGTGGAATTCGTTATGCCCCGCGCCCTGGGGCCGGGCACCCTGAACGCTGATGTGGCTCGACGGCGACTCTTTCGACTGAACCGGAATCTGCTCAGCATCATCCAGCGGGACCTTGATGGCGTTGCGTTGCGCCTCGGGTGTGGCGTATTCGCCGAACTGCGGCCGGGGCCGTTCGTTGTCGCTCATCAGCGCCGTCCTCCGAGCGCGCGCTCTTCGCGCGCACCCTTCAGGTTCGTTCGAAGCTCCTTCGGCAACGAGAACATCAGGTCCTCCTCAGCCGTCTTCACTTCTTCGACGTCGCGGTAGCCAGCGCCAGACAGGTCAGCGAGCACCTCGTCGACGAGCACCTCGGGAACCGACGCACCGCTCGTGACACCGACAGTTTCAACGCCGTCGAGCCATTCCTGTCGGATCTCACTGGCGTAGTCGACGCGGTATGCCGCCTTGGCACCGTACTCAAGCGCGACCTCAACGAGCCGCACGGAGTTCGACGAGTTGGCCGAACCGACGACGATAACGAGGTCGGCGTTCTCGGCGACCTTCTTGATCGCGACCTGGCGGTTCTGCGTTGCGTAGCAAATGTCGTCGCTTGGCGGGTCCTGCAGGTTCGGGAACCGGGTCCGGAGACGGCGAACGGTCTCCATCGTCTCGTCAACGCTCAGCGTTGTCTG
>JAZQRG010000341.1:0-1912 GCA_045629445.1 Mycetocola sp.
ACGTTCTGCACCCAGCTGTTGGTGGTCTGCAGATCGGGCACGAGTCCACCGGCGTCGATAGCCGTTCCATCCGCGTGCTTCTCGAGCGACGACGATCCCGGCGCCATGGCCAGGTTCGCCAGGTCGGCAGCCGTCAGCGCGGGTGCGCCAGCCTCGGCAACCGTCCCGGCCAGCGATGCGACCGAGAGCAGTGGATGCGCTGAAACGGATGCCTGCAGCGCCTCGGGGTGCTGATCGGCGGTGTGCCCGAAGGTCTCCATCTCGGGAAGGGGGCCATCCGGGAGCGGCTGCAGCTCGGCATCCGCCAGCAACGAGTACGAACCGGGGGAGCGGCGCACGGTCTGCGCCGCATTGTTGATGAGGATGTCGAGCGGGCCCTGCGCAGAGACCGAGTCGGCGAGGCTGATCACCTGGGCGGGATCACGCAGGTCGATGCCGACAACGCGGAGACGATGCAACCAGTCAGCGGAGTCCGGCAGCGACGCAAAGCGACGCACGGCATCCCGTGGGAATCGCGTCGTGATCGTGGTGTGCGCACCGTCGCGCAGCAGGCGAAGGGCGATGTACATGCCGATCTTCGCGCGACCGCCGGTGAGCAGGGCGCGCTTGCCGGTGAGGTCGGTGCGAGCGTCGCGCTTGCTGTGGCTGAACCGCGCGCAGTCCGGGCAGAGCTGGTGGTAGAACGCGTCGACGAGCGTGTATGGCTGCTTGCAGATGTAGCAGTTGCGTGGCTTCAGCAGTTCGCCAGCCGTCGGTGCTTCGATCGTCGTTGCGAGGGGGATGCCGCGGGTCTCGTCGTCAATGCGATCGGATGCCCCGGTGGCGGTAGCCGCGATGACCGCCTTGTCGGCGTTGGCGATGGTGTCGCGCAGTTCACGGCGACGGGTGCGCTTGACGGCCTTGAACATCGCTGCGGTCGCCCGGCGCACGGTGATGTAGTCGGGGTGTTCCTCGTCGAGAGTGTTCATCGAAGCGAGCACCCGGAGCGTTGTCTCAAGGTCAGTGGGGTCGATTCCGGCGCCGAGAATGTCGGCTTCACGGATGGCGTCGGTCATTTGGGCAAGTTTACCTGAGGACATCTGCGAGAACGCCGCGCCCGCAAGTGGAAAGATGGCACCATGAACCCGATCGAGTGGCTGTTCGACGCGCAACTGGTGATCGGCGACCAGACCATCCTCTGGCGCGAGGTCATCGGCAACCTCTTTGGCATGCTCAGCGCCGTCGGCGGCATGCGGCGCAAGGTGTGGGCGTGGCCGGTCGGCATCGTCGGCAACCTGCTGCTGTTCACCGTGTTCCTCGGCGCCGTTTTCGGCACCCCGAACCCGGTGAACCTGCTCGGCCAGGCCGGGCGTCAGGTCATGTTCATCATCGTCTCGATCTACGGCTGGGTGCAGTGGCGCAACAGCCGCAACTCCGGCGAGCAGACCGCGGTATCACCGCACTGGGCATCGAACAAAGTACGGGTGTTCCTCATCCTCGGCCTGGTCGGTGGAACCCTGATTCTCACCCCGATCTTCCGGGCCTTGGGATCGTTCGAACCGGTCTGGGCTGACGCGTGGATCTTCATGGGCTCACTCCTCGCCACCTACGGCATGGCCAAGGGCTGGGTCGAGTTCTGGTTGATCTGGGTCGCCGTCGACATCGTCGGCGTTCCACTGCTCGTCAGTGCCGGCTACTACGCCTCCGCCGTGCTCTACCTCTTCTACGGCGGGTTCACCCTCGTCGGCTTCTTCATCTGGATGCGGGTGCAGAAGAAGAACTCGCTCACGATCGAGACGGCGTTCCCCGATCCGACGGTGAAGCGGTAGCGGATGCTGTCGCCTCCGATCCAGCGGAGAGAGGGTTGGCCAGCTGAGTAGGGCATGATCGAAGAACAATGACTTCTTTGCTGCTCGACCCGCACGCCCTTTCG
>JAZQRG010000342.1:0-18919 GCA_045629445.1 Mycetocola sp.
ACCGGTGGATGCACCGCGGGAACGCTCCAAGCCTACGCGGGAGATGTTTCGTGTTCCTGAGCGGATGCCGCTACCCGGCAGCCGGTTCGGGTGGTATTTACTACGCTGCGGAAATGCCATCCACCGAAAACATCCGGTCAAGAAAGACCCGCCCCGCCCCACGCAGACCGGCGGTGTCGTGATAGCGGGCGACGTCGACCGACAGCTCTTCAGCAACCATGGGCAGGCAATCCGCGTAGAGGGTGGCGCGCACTCCGGCGACGAAGACCGCAGAATGTGCGAGCACCCCGCCGAGCACCAACCGGTCAGGATTGAAGAAGTTGACGATGGTGGCGAGAACACCACCGGTCATCACTCCGGCGTTGCGCAACAGGCGGGTCGCCAGCGGATCAGCGTCCTGGGCGAGGTCGATCATGGCCTCGACCGACGGCACATCGACGCCAGCGAGTTGCATCTCGCGAACGAGCGCATTGCCGGATGCCAGCGCGTCGAGGCATCCGTTACGTCCGCACGAGCAGGGAACCGGCGTCGCACCCGGTACCGAGACGTGGCTGATATCTCCGGCCCAGCCGTTGCTGCCTGTGTAGAGCGTGCCGCCGGAGACGATGCCGCATCCGATTCCCGAACCCACCTTGACGAGGACCTGGTTGGCGTAACCGGCCATGTCGGTGTCAAGCAACTCCCCCGCGGCCATCAGGTTTGCATCGTTATTCACGATCACCGGGAGATCAACAAACCGCGCCATGACCGCAGCAACCGCAACGCCGTTCCACCCCGGCATTCGCGACGGAGAGACCACCCGCGACGACACCGACGAGACCGGACCAGGCACGCCAACCGAAATACCGCGAAGCCGCGTCGCCGGCGAGACGTCTGCCTCGGCGGCCATCTCGACCAGCGTCTCAGCCGCCAGTGCGAGCACTTCGTGCGGACCCGCTGCAATATCAAGGCGAATGTGCCGCTCAGCACGAAGCGCACCGGAGAAGTCAACGAGCCCGAACGAGGCCCGGTCAACACCGAGGTCAACGCAGCCGACCAGACCAGCGTCGCCGCGAATCTCGAGGTGTCGCGGGCGCCGACCACCGCGGGACGCCCCGGGGCCGGTTTCGACGACATGGCCCTGATCGATCAGCGCGTCGACCCGGGTTGCAACCGTCGACGGAGAGAGTCCGGTCATCGAGGCGAGAGCGGCGCGCGAGTTCGCACGGCCGGAGCGGAGGGCTGCGAGGATCTCAACGCTCTGGGGGGAGTGAGGCTGGAAATTGCGCTGCGATGCGGTCACGGTGCCTCCGTCGCTGGGGTCATCGAATCAGTTGCTCCAGTGTTGCATAAAGTTGATCGAAATATACGTGTAACAATCTGTTGTTAGGTTGATTTCGCTCATCGGGCTCACGGTCGACCCGGATGGCAAAGAATCTCAAAGGCGGCTTCATGACCCAGCGAAACAGCACCGCAGCGACCGACATGGTCGTCATGCGCGACGTGCAGAAACACTTCGGTGAGCACCACGTGCTTCAGGACATTAACCTGACCATCGCCGAACGCGAGGTCGTCGTTGTCGTCGGGCCATCCGGCTCCGGAAAATCGACGCTCTGCCGGTGCATCAACCGACTCGAATCCGTCACGTCAGGCGAGATCCTCGTCGACGGGTCACCCCTTCCCCAGGAGGGCAAGGAACTCGCGAGGCTGCGCGCGGACGTCGGAATGGTCTTCCAGTCGTTCAACCTGTTCGCGCACAGGACCATCCTCGATAACGTTGCCCTCGCTCCGATGAAGGTCCGCGGCATTTCGAAGCGCGAGGCGATGTCACACGGACTCGAACTCCTCGACCGGGTGGGTATCCGAGATAAGGCCGACAGCTTTCCGGCGCAGCTCTCCGGAGGACAACAGCAGCGTGCGGCGATTGCCCGCGCGCTCGCCATGCGTCCGAAGGTTCTCCTGTTCGACGAGCCAACGAGCGCGCTCGACCCCGAGATGGTCAATGAGGTCCTCGACGTCATGATCTCGCTCGCGAAGGACGGCATGACCATGGTGGTCGTCACTCACGAGATGGGCTTCGCGCGCCGTGCTGCCGACCGTGTTGTCTTCATGGATGCCGGTCGCATCGTCGAGGAGAACACTCCCGGTGAATTTTTTGACAACCCACAGAGCGATCGCGCGCAGGCGTTCCTCTCCAAGATCCTGACCCACTGACCCTGTTTTGTTTTCGAGTTCAACGATGAAAGGCACTACTTTGCGCAGCTCCACGTCTCCCTTCCGCCGGGCGCTTCCCGTCGCGGCCCTCGCGATCACCGCACTGTTCGGGCTCGCGGCATGCTCAAGCTCCGACGCGGCCGTTCCCGGCGCTGAGCCGAGCGAATCAACCGAGTCCGCTCTCACCGAGGTGTACAAGAACGCCGTCGTTGCCGACGCCGCAGACATCCTCCCCGAGTCCACCATGGCCAAGATCAAGGAGCGCGGAAAGCTCATCGTTGGCGAGGCGCTCGACGCACCACTGCTCTCCCAGCAGGACCCGTCGAACCCCGACAACGTCGAGGGATTCGACGCTGACCTTGCCAAGCTACTCGCGATTTACATCCTCGGTGAGCCCAACGTGGAGATCATCCCGCCGGCATCCGAGACCCGAGAGGCGCTGCTTCAGAACGGCACCGTCGACGTCGTCTTCAACACCTACACGATCACCGAGGAGCGCGCCGAGCAGGTGTCGTTCGCTGGGCCATACCTCGAGTCAGGACTCGCCGTCGCGGTGAAGGCGGATAACGACGACATCAAGGGCATCGAAGACCTCAAGGGCAAGAAGGTCATCGTCGGGGCCAACACTCCCGCGGTCACTGCCGTGCCGGAAGCGCAGCCCACCGCAACAATCGTGAGCTTCGCCACCGACCCGCAGGCAATGCAGGCCCTCAAGCAGGGCCGCGGTGATGCCTACGTTCAGGACTTCACCCTCCTGGCGTCCAACGCGGCATCCGATTCCTCGGTCAAGGTCGTTGGCCAGCCATTCACCACCGAGGCATACGGCATCGGCCTGAAGCACGACGACGAGCAGTTCAAGACGTTCATCAACGAATGGCTTCTCAAGATCCAGGAAGACGGGAGCTGGGCTGCGGTCTGGGACGCAACGCTCGGCGCCGCTGTTGAGTCCGAAACTCCGGACGCCCCCGAAATTGGTTCCGTTCCGGGATCCTAACCGACGGCCGGTTGTCGTGCCCCCTCACGGCAACCGGCTCCTCCTTGAGTTCCATCGCACAACCGTTCCCCGTCATAAGGAAATAATGGACATCTTCGTCGACAGCGCCGGGCCGTTGCTCTCCGCGCTCGGAACGACGATCCTGATGGCGGTCATCGCCGGGATCGGCTCGCTGCTGTTGGGCACACTCATCGCCGCCGCGCGCATCAGCCCGATTCCCGTTCTGCGCGGGGCCGCGTTCGCCTACGTACAGTTCTTCGTGAACGTGCCACTGCTCGTTCTCCTCGTTCTCGCCGTCTTCGCTCTTCCGGATGCCGGAATCCTGCTCCCGCTCGGACCGACCGCGGTCATCGTCCTGACCCTCTATGAAGCGGCATACGTTGCCGAGGCGATCCGGAGCGGTGTGAATACGGTCGGCAACGGTCAGATCGAGGCAAGTCGCGCGCTCGGCTTCACCCTGGGCCAGACGCTCCGATTCGTCGTCCTGCCACAGTCGCTGCGGGCCGCCGTTCAGCCGCTCGGCAACGTGATGATCGCCCTGACCATGAACACAGCACTCGCAGCCGCTGTCGGCGTCGTTGAACTCACCGCCGCTGCCAATAAACTCAACCTCGTCGAGGCCCAGCCGATCCTCATCTTCACGGCGGCAGGCCTGGCATACATGCTTCTCGCCCTCGTCATCGGGCTCGGCGCCGGACGCATCGAGCGAAAGGTCGCGATTCTCCGATGAGCGCCGCAATACGCATTCGTAAGGCCCGCCAGAAAGCGCCGGCTCAGCACACCGTCTCGCTCTACGACGAGCCGGGGCCACGCACCCGTCGCAACATTCGCATCTGGTCCGTCGTCGTCACCCTCCTGCTCCTCGCGGCTGTCGGCGCTGGTCTCTACCAGTTTGGCTCCCGCGGCCAGCTGGACGCGGACAGGTGGACACCGTTCCTGCAGTGGTCAATCTGGGAGTATCTCTTCGTCGGCCTGTGGGGAACAATCCAGGCCGCAGCTCTCGTTGCCGTGCTTGGCGGCCTGCTTGGCGTCTTCCTCGCACTCGGGCGGCTAAGCAATGTCCGTCTTATCCGGTGGGTGTGCACCGGGTACATCGAAATCGCCCGAACGGTGCCCGTTCTTCTCCTCATCTACCTGATGCTGTTCGGGCTTCCGCAGCTCGGACTCAACTTCCCGCTGATCTGGAAACTCGTCATCCCGCTGACGATCGCCAACTCCGCCGCGTTCGCCGAGATCGTTCGCGCCGGCATCCTCGGTCTGTCGCGAGGCCAGCGTGAAGCAGCGCTCAGCCTCGGCATGTCCGAGTCGCAGGCTACCCGGCTCATCGTCCTGCCGCAGGCGCTGCGATTCGCAGCACCGTCGCTCGTCACCCAGCTCGTCAGCCTCGTCAAGGACACATCGCTCGGATACATCGTTGCGTTCACGGAGTTGCTCTACCGCGGCCAGGTGCTCTCGTCGTTCAACCAGTTGTTGATCCAGACCTTCGTTGTCGTCACCCTGATCTACCTCGTGTTCAACGGTGCGCTTTCTGCCCTCGCAGCGCGACTGCGCACGAGTCCGTCGAAGCGGAGTCCAGCCAAACCGGGCGCTCCCGCGACACCACTCGTCGCTGGCACCCCTATCCTCGACTGAATCACCGACACGACCGCCGTCACCGACCGTCGCCCCGCAACCAAGGAGCATCCGTGCCACTGCCAACCACAGGAACCGACCTCGCAGAGCTCGCCGTTATCGTTCGTTCGGGGGTTCCCGAAAGCCGCCACTTCGGCTGGCTCGTGGCGCTCGACAGCGACGGATCGGTTATCGCCAGGCTTGGGGATGGTGCCGCAGCGCAAGTACTCCCTCGGTCGACAACGAAACCGCTTCAGGCGCTCGCGTGCCTTATCGCCGGGGCCGAACTGAGCGACGAAGAACTGGCGATCGCCGCTGGCAGCCACACCGGTGAAGACGCTCACGTCGATGCTGTCCGTCGGATCCTCACCAAGGCTGGCCTTGACGAATCAGCACTCGGCTGCCCGGTTGACTGGCCCGAGGACGAACCCACCAGGGAAGGCCTGATCCGCGCCGGCGAAACCCGCTCACGCGTCCGCATGAATTGCTCGGGAAAGCACGCGGCAATGCTCCTCGCGTGCGTGGCGAACGGGTGGGACACCGCGAGCTACCTCGACCCGGCGCACCCGCTGCAGCAGCTCATTCTCGAGACTGTCCAGCGTGTTTCCGGTGTCGACGTCGAGCACACCGCCGTCGACGGCTGCGGCGCTCCGCTCTTCAGCACGACGGTTGAGGGACTTGCCCGCTCGTTCCGTGCACTCGTCACGGCCGAGGACGGCACGCCCGAACGCCGCGTGGCCGATGCGATGCGCACCCACCCGTTCTTTGTCGGCGGCGACAATCACGCCAACAGCGACACCATGACGCGCGTACCCGGCGTTCTCGCAAAGGGCGGCGCTGAGGGCGTGATTGGCATGGCTGCCGCAAGCGGACAGGCCGTTGCGATGAAGATCGTCGACGGAAACCCGAGAGCGACGACGCTTCTCGCGCTCACGGTGCTCGGAGCGCTCGGCGTGGACACCTCGGCGGCCGGGTCACTCACCGACCTGCAGATCCTCGGCGGCGGTGTGCCTGTCGGCGCGATCGTGCCAGGAGCCGACGTTGAGAACTGGCTCCAGAAGATTCGCGACGAGAACCGCTGATGACCGTGGGGGGAACATCAGGAGCGAGGGCTCTCGCGGAAATCTGCGTCGACGACCTCGACGGAGCGCTCGCGGCTGACCGTGCCGGCGCCGATCGAATCGAACTGTGCGCCAACCTTCTCGAAGGCGGCACGACGCCGAGCATGGGACTCATCCGCTCGGTGCTGAGCGCCGTGAAGAACATCGGCGTCCAGGTGATCGTTCGTGCGCGAGGCGGCGACTTCGTCTACATCGACGACGAGATCGACGTGATGTGCGCCGACCTTCGGGCAATCGCGGATGCCGCTTCTCACGCGAGCACACCGGTCGGCGTTGTCGTCGGCGCACTTACCGCGTCCGGCGAAGTCGACGCTGTAGCGACCGCACGACTCATCGAGGCTGCGGCCCCGCTGCCGGTCACGTTCCATAAGGCGTTCGATGCCACGACCGACCTGCTGACGGCATACGACACACTCACCGACCTCGGCATCGAACGTGTGCTCACCTCGGGCGGCCCGGGCACAGCGCTCGATGGTGTCGACCTGCTCGCTGAACTCGTGCGCCGTTCAAACGCCGCAACCACAGCTCCGGCCGTTCTGATCGGCGGGTCTGTGCGCCCGGCCAACGTGCGTGCGCTTCTCGCTGCCACCGGCGCACGCGAGGTTCACGCGCGACTGCAGGTTCCATCTGGGCGCAACGACGGGACACTTCAAACCAGCCCGTCACAGATCACCGAGCTTCTTCTCGAACTGGATGCCGCAACGCACGCTGGCAACGCCGGCGCGGCATCCGACGTCGTGGCTCCAGTTCCCGCAACGCCGATGGCCCCAATGCCCACCGCCCCTGATGCATCGGTCGTTCTCGCGCTCGATGTCGGCGGGACAAACCTCAAGGCCGCCATCGTCGATGTGACCGGCCGAACCGTCGCATCACGTTCGGCGGGCGCAGGCAGCACCGGCACCGAGTCACTCGAGCGGATCATCGCCCTGCTGACGTCGCTCCGTGATGAGGCCGAGACCGCGGGACACTCTGTCATCGGCGCAGGAGTGGTCACTCCGGGAATGGTCGACGCGGAGAACGGTATCGTCCGGTTCGCGTCATCACTCGACTGGACCGACCTCCCGGTCGGACCGATTCTGTCTGCCGAACTCGGCGTACCGGTGCAGATCGACCACGACGTTCGGTCGAGCGGCCTCGCCGAGAGCCTGTTCGGGGCATCCGCCGACGCACACCACTCTGTCCTTGTCGCCATCGGAACCGGTGTCGCCGCGTCGATCCTCAGCGGTGGAAACGCTGTCGTCGGCGCGATCACGACGGCGGGTGAGCTCGGTCACATTCCGGTAATTCCGGATGGTGAACGTTGCGTCTGCGGCCAGAACGGATGCCTGGAGGTCTACCTTTCAGGCGCCGGCCTTGCTCGTCGCTATCGAGCGGCAGGCGGAGAACCGGGGCTCGACGCTGCGGCACTCTCGACCCGGCTCGATTCGGATCCGCTCGCGGCCGAGGTGTGGGCAGAGGGTATTCGTGCGTTCGCGCTCGGGCTCGCGTCGCTGACGCTGCTCATCGACCCAGCGGTTATCGTGCTGACCGGTGGGGTTTCGCGGGCAGGTTCCGTGCTCCTTGACCCGGTGCGTGCCGAACTTCAGAAGTCACTGCAATGGCGGGACGCACCCGAAATTCGGTTGTCGGAACTCGGCACAGCGGGAGCTCGCATCGGCGCCGCCGTCATTGGCTTCCGGGCGGCGGGACGCGGTGAGGCAACCGCGTCCTGGTCGAGAGCCGACGTTCTGGCCGCACCACTGGCATCCGTCTGACGGGTGGCATCCGTCTGACGGGTCGCTCAGGCGTCTGGGCTTCTGGCGGGTCGCTCAGGCGTCCGAGCTGCCAAGCTGCCGGAGAAGCTGGGCGAGCTGGCCACGCTGCGCACTGGTCAGCAATTGCAGTTCGTCGTCCTCGAGTCGGACAAGCGCGATCATCGCCGCGTCGACACGGGTGATTCCATCGGCGGTCAACCGCGCCAGGTTGCTCCTGCCATCGTGCGGGTTCGCCTTGCGATCGATCAGTCCTCGCTCGGCCAGGTTCTCCAGGCGATTCGTCATCGCCGCAGTACCGATCATCGTGGCCCGCGAGAGTGCCATCGGGCTCATCTCGTGGGGCGGCTCGGCCCGTCGAAGTGCGGCGAGTACATCGAATTCCCAACTGCTCAGCTCAGCCTGCCGGAACGCGTCCGCCCGCAGTTCGCCGAGCCGGAGCGCGACACGTCGCAGGCGCGACATGACGTCGAGCGGGGTGAAGTCGACGCCGGGAATACGTTCGGCCCAGGCGTCGACCAGCAGGTCCACTTCGTCGTCGTCTCTCATGCCGCCCATATCCCTCTGCAGTCCCACGGTGACGCACTGGATCTGCGCGACGCCTTGCCGTAAGTCTGCTCACTCCCGTGTCATCGGTGCAACCGGCGCGCCGGGGAGGAGGGCCAGTGGCTGATCCGGATCAGGGTTCTTAGTCAGCCTGGCGAGTTCGAGTTGCCCTGCGCTTGCCGATCACGAGAAGCACGAGCCCGACGGCGATCCACGCGGCGAGGGTGAGCGCTGCCGTCAGCGCCCCTGACCAGCCAAAGTAAGCGGCGGAGCGCACGAGGGTTCCGGCCGCTCCAGGCGGAAGGATCTGACCGAACAGGCCGAATCCGGCCGGGAGCCATGCAGCCGTTGTTGCGATCCCGGCGAACGGGTTCCCGAGGAACATCATCGCCATCGCGCCAAGAGTGAAACCTTTGCCCCCGAAGACCTCCTGGAGACCGGCGAGCGGAAGGGCGAGCCCGGCGATGCCAAGCGCCATCGCCGCTGCAACCGGCCAGAATGCCGTCTCGATGCTGCCGAAGACGAACATGAGCACTGCAGCGACGGCAATGCCGCCGATGACCGCGAACGTGGTCATCCCCGCGACCGCCCAGCCGAGACTCTTCGGGAAGAATTTGCGGAACGCGACGGCAGGGACGATGCCGCCAAAGACCAACGGAAACGCCAGTCCGCCAATGCCAATCCCAGCGGGATCGCCCTCGGGCAACGGCACAACATCAACGACGCTCATCTCCTGGCCCGCCTGGCTCGCGAGAACCTCGGCTGTCGAGGTCAGCGTCGACGAGATGGCTGTAGAACCGGCGCTTGCGATCGCAACCTCGACCGTCGACTCGTGAAGAACGAAGCCGCCGACGATGTCTCGGGCCTCGATGGCGGCTCGCAGGTCCTGTTCGGATTCAAACTCCGTCGGCGCGAATCCATCAGGCGCTGCTGTTTCCAGTCCTTGCTCCCAGCTGGCCACCGCTGCAGGGTCTCCGACAACGCCGACGGCGAGATCGTGTGGCCCGCTCTTCAGTGACGGCAGGATGAAGACCAGCAGAAGTACGACCAGAATGACGCCGAGTCCGACCGTCAAACCGAGCACCTTCGCTACCGGTGACGAGAGTAGTTTCTTGCGACCTGATTGGCCCGTGTCTGAGTCCGGGTTACTGGAATCTGTCGTGTCTGCCGTTTCGAGAATTGTCATTGTTGCTTTCCGGCCCACCGAGGGCCTAACCGGATGATATTCCTCCAGTATAACGGATGCTTTTCCTCCATATAGGCTGGTGTCATCCACTTCTCAGGAAAGAACTGCTTCGAAGGAGATCATCGTGAGGGCAGACGCTGCGCGACGCCGCTACGCAATCGTTCAGGCGGCGCGCCACCTGTTCGCCGCCGATGGCACCACAGTTGCGCTCGAAAGCATCGCCGAAGCAAGCGGCGTGGGCATTGCCACGCTCTACCGCAATTTCGATTCGCGGGCCGCCTTAGCCGACGAGGTCGCGCAGTCGATCCTCCGCGATATGCAGCAGGCAGCGACCCAGGCTCTCGCCGCAATGGATGAGATGCCCGACGCGGCGTGGTCGGGTTACATCGACCGTCTTGTCGAACTCGACCTGGGGGCTCTTTCGGCAACGCTCTCCGACTTCATGGCCGGGGAGATGTCGCCCGCGCTTCGGGACGCGCAAGCCAGCACTCTCGCTGGGGTAGAGGCGCTTCTCGCCAGAGCGCGCGACAGCGGCCTCGTTCGCGCGGACCTCAACGCCCTCGAGCTCGTCCTGGCGGTCGGCATGATCACCCGGCCCCAACCCGAGGTCATCCGCGACGCCACACCTGAGCTTGTGACGAAACTGGTTCGGATCTTCCTCGACGGGTTACGGCCGCGGCCGTAAGCCGGCCGACCCTCGTCCCCTCAAGCCTTCCAGACCTCTCCGCTATCGTCGGGTTACAGCCGTCATCCGGCAAAGCGCACGCCAGAACCTCCGAAGGGAAATCCTTGCCAACCACCCGCTTCACCGTTGCCGCCACATCGTGGGTAACACCGTCCCTTCGCCGGGTGCACCTTCGAACCGATGACCTCTCGGCCTTCGCTGGGAGCAATTTCACCGACCGTTACGTCAAGCTGGTCTTCCCTCAACCCGGTGTCGACTATCCGGAACAGATCGACGTTCGTTCGCTCCGCGGCACCATGCCAGCGGAGCATCTGCCCGACGTTCGCACCTACACAGCCCTGAACCCCGATCTCGTTGAGGGAACCATCGACATCGACTTCGTCATCCACGGCGACGAAGGCGTCGCTGGTCCCTGGGCCGCGCGCGCCGCCATCGGCGACACGCTTCTGCTCAATGGCCCCGGCGGCGCTTACCGACCAGACCCGTCGGCGGACTGGCACCTCCTCGTCGGCGATGAGTCCGCCCTTCCCGCCGTCACCGCCGCGCTCGACTCACTCCCCCGCACCGCTCTTGCCCGCGTCGTCGTGCTCGTCGACTCGGCTGAGCACGAACCGGAACTCGCACTGCCCGCAGGGGCCACCGTGACCTTTGTCCGCCGCGACGGAAGCTCGACGTACGACACTCTCGAGGCTGCGGTGCGTGCCATCGACTGGCCCGACGGCAGGGTTCACGCGTTTGTCCACGGCGAGGCCGAGGAAGTCATGCACGGCGTGCGTCCATACCTTCGCGGCGAGCGCGGGCTCGGCCGTGACCAGCTGTCCGTCTCCGGCTATTGGCGCCGCGGCCGGACCGAAGAGGGATTCCGCGCCTGGAAGTCGGAACTGGCCGCCGCCGAGGGTGGTGACGAAAGCCGCGCAAGGCCCGTCCGGATGGCCGGGCGATGACCGGCGACCCAGCGCCACAGGAATTGCCGACGCCACGACTTGAATTGCCAGAGCTCTATGACCGGATGGTCGAGAGCGAACTGCTCGAAATACACCCGTGGGCCTTACTGCTTGGCGACATCCAGAAGCGGCGCGCGCAGCACATTGAACAGGTACACCCCGGCTGGGCCATCGTTCCCTTCGCCCGGAGGACCGACTGTGACGACGTCGCGTGCTGGACCGGCGACAGTGTCGTCATTATCGATGACTACGATCCGATACGGGACGATGGCGTGGTGCGACGCCACGTGATGAGGGAATTCCCCTCGATGGACGAGTGGCTCCTCTCCGCCGTACGAGATTTCATCGACTTCGGCCCTCTGTAGACGAACCGCACTGCTCAACGGAGATCACCGAGCCGGCGCCCCGCCCGGTACGACCGGCGGCGCTAGCCTCTCGTCGACAAACTTCCGTTGATGATGGCGGTGCGAAGCTCATCGAGCTTGGCCTTCGCTTCGTCAGATACCTCTGACTCGAACTGGCCAAAACCGGCGAGTCCTGTCGCCTCGTTCTCAAGATTTCCCACGTATGGCGCCGCGTCAAAATCGCCGGCCATCGCTGCCTCAACGATCGAAACGACGGCATTCGTCATCCGCTTCTCCACGCTGGTCAGCACAATGTCGGCAAAGTCAGGCGCCGTGACGGCAATGTCGGAATCGACCCCGATCAGCATGCCAGCGTTGTTATTGTCGCGAATTGCTTCCGCTGCGGCGACGAAGAGTGGTCCGGCAACCGGAAAGAGAACGTCTGCACCCTGCTCGATCTGCACCTGAGCTATCGACTTCGCCTGCACCTGGTTGGCAAAGTCACCGACGAAGGTTCCAGTCTGCGCCTCGGCATCCCACCCGGCGACCTTGGTGGGGGTGTCGTTCTCCTCGGCCCACGCCTGGGCGCCGTAGTAGTACCCGTCCATGAACGACGTGATGGCTTCGTTCTGTACCGCACCAAAGGTGCCGACGATGTGGGACGCCGATTGCCCAGCGGCCAGGTAACCCGCGAGGTAGCTCGACTCATCCATTGCGTAGGTCACGGGCTTGAAGTTCGTGATCGACTCTTCGGTCTGGAACCCGTCGATTGAGACGAAGTTAATGTCGGGGTTCGCTGCGGCTGCGGCATTCGCTCCCTCGTTCGCATCAAAACCGACGCTGAAGATGAGGTTGCAGTCCTCTTCGATGAGGCTCGCGATTCCCGGAGCGAAGTCGTCTGACGTGTCAGATTCGAAAGCGATCGTCGCTACACCCAGTTCAGCTTCTGCCCGGTCCAATCCATCACGGACCTGCTCATTGAACGAATTGTCGTTCCAGCCACCCGCACCAGAAACCGCACAGGCGAGGAAGTCCGATGACTCAGCGGTCTCGTCCGACCCGACGGGTGCCTGGCCACACGCCGCCAGCATCGGCAGAACGACAATCGCCAACGCTGAAGCTGCGAGGGCACGGGAAGAGCGAGGAGTCACAGGTGTATCCAATCCGGGGGCACGTTGCTACGCTATAGAACCAATACTGACATTGGTATCATGCTTTGACGGCGATATCTTGTCAATGTTTGACTGACAGCGATATTGGTTCTCTTGAGAGGAATAACGGATGCCTGAAGCGATGGTCGCCTTCGTGCGACGCCATCTCGGCGGATCTACTCCCCTCTATACCCAGGTCCGCGAGGCAATCGAGAACTTCATCGAGAGCGATGACCTTCCACACGGGACTCAGCTCCCGGTCGAACGATCACTCGCCGAGGGGCTGGGCGTCTCTCGCATCACGGTCCGGAAGGCATATGAGGGACTCGAACGCCACGGCGTCGTCACACGCCGTCGCGGCGCCGGGACCTTCGTCCTGCGCAACCGCGTCCAGGGGAACCTTCGCCTGCTCTCCGGGCTGAGTGACGAGGTCGGCGGCAGCGATTCCGCTGTCCGCACTCGGGTCGTCGAACTCGGCTACCACGCGCCGAGCGCAGCGGCCAGGCGCGAACTCGGGGTCACCGATGACGCCCTGTCGACGATCCGGCTCGTTCGCGTGCGCCACATCGGCGGCGTTGCGAGCACATACGAGGTGTCATGGATGCCTGCCGAGATCGGTGCGACGCTGCTCGGCACCGACATGACCGACCGGTCGCTGTTCCGGCTGCTCGTTGACGAGCACGGCATTCGCCTCGACCACGCGACCGAGACCCTCCGGGCGGCATCGCTCGACCGGTTCGAGGCTGAGCAACTGGAGTGCGAGGCGGGAATCGCTGTCTTCGCCGTGAACCGCACGACGTTCGACTCGACCGGGCGACCGGTGGAGTATGCCGAAACCCTGGTTCGGGGAGACCGGTTCTACTACGCGACAACCCTGCACGCGGCAGACCAGCTTCTCGCCGAGCCCGGACAGGTCGCCACCGCATTCACGCAGGAGGGTTCGTGACGGCATCCGCCCCGCGCCGACTCCGTGATCTGACGCTTCTGCCCGGCCCGGATGGCTCGACCATCGTCGTCGCTTGCGATTCGGTCGGTGGAATCGGCGAACTCCCCGGAGACACCTTCCACAACGACAACCGCACAGTCGCCCACTTCGGTGCCCGTGTGCCGCTGCTCGAACTTCTCTGCGCTGGCGCGCGGCCGACTCTGATCGTCAATACACTCTCCCTCTCCCGGGCAGCCGGCGGGCAGGTGATGATCGATGAGTTTTCCACGATTGCGCGCGAACTGGGCATCGACCCTGACACCGGCGTGACCGGGTCGACCGAAGACAACGTCGCCGTCACCGCCACCGGCTTCGGCGTCACCGTTATCGGCGACGCATCGACACTGACCGTCGGCAGCACCGAGGCGGGCGACAGCATCCTGTGCATCGGCGTTCCACTCAGCGCCCCTGAGCACCGCCTGTTCATCGGTGACCAACGGATGCCGTCACTCGCGGAGACAATGCGGATCGTCGCGATCGAGGGCGTGCATGACGCGCTGCCGGTCGGGTCCCGCGGCATCCAGGCCGAGCTGCTCGACCTGCTCGGTGCGTCCGGACTCGTCGCTGAACCGGTTCCGCACGAGCTCGACCCGTTCGCGACGGCCGGGCCGTCCACGTGCATCCTCGTCTCGGCAACTCCCGATGCCGAAAACGCCATCCGCGCTCTCCGTCCCGACCTCCCCGTGACGCGAGTCGCCACCACCCGATCACTCCTCACAGAAACGCCCCGATGACCTCACAGCCCTCAACCCCGTCCACTCTCAACCCTGTGCTGCTCGACCGCGTTCTCGGCACGATGTATGGCGTGGCACTCGGCGACGCCATGGGAATGCCGGGCGAACTGTGGTCACGCCAGCACATCCAGGACCACTTTGGCCGTATCGATCGTTTCCTCGACGGGCCCGACGGCCACTTCGTTGTCGACGGTTTCGTCGCGGGCCAGGTGACCGACGACACGCAGCAGATGATGATGCTCGCGGAGTCAATGCTGTCGACCGGCGGAGAGGTCAAGGTGCGTACTCTTGCCCGGGATCTGGTCGGTTGGGCAGACCGGGTCGGAGCATCGGAAGGCCATTTCCTCGGCCCGACGAGCGCGCGCGTAATCACCGCGCTTCGCAACGGCGCTGATGCACTGTCAACCGGCGTCGCCGGAACCACGAACGGCGCCGCAATGCGGATCGCTCCGGTCGGCATCATTGGACGACGCGGTGGCGGCCTCACAGCGCTCGTTGACCAGGTCGAAGCAACCTGCCGCATCGCGCACGGAACCAACATCGCCATCGCCGGCGCAGCAATGGTGGCCGCATACATTGACAGCGCCCTGACTTCTGCCGTCACCGCGGGCACTGACGTCGGGACAATCGTGAAGACTGCCGCGTCTGCAGCGCTCGAAGCGGGGCGTGAGGGCATGCGTCGGGGCGAGGATGCCGCAGGGGCGTCGCTCGTCGCCCGCGCCGAGTGGGGAATCACGCTCGGCGACATGGGGATCGACGACGATGCGTTCCTCGAAAACATTTACAATATTGTCGGTAGCGGCACCGAATCGACCGAGTCAGTGCCAGCGGCGGTTGCTCTCGCCGTTCGCGCTGGAGGCGACCCGCTGCGGTGCGCGCTCCTCGCCGCGAACCTCGGCGGCGACACCGACACCATCGGCGCGATGGCTGTTGGAATGGTGGGGGCGGTCGGAGGGCTCTCATCGATCGGTCCCGACCTCATCGAGACACTCGATACTGTGAACGGACTGCCTTTCACGCTCGTCGCCGCCCGGCTGGCAGCGTTGAGGCAGAGCACCACCGAAAAGGGTTAGTCATGAAAGCACGAGTCGAACTGCACGTCCACATCGAAGGGACGCTCGAACCGGAAATGGTGTTCGACCTCGCGGCGAGAAACAACGTCACGCTCCCCTATGCCAGCGTCGAGGCACTGCGTGACCTGATGAGCTTCGAGGATCTTCCCTCATTTCTCGACCTGTACTACGAGTGCTGTGCTGTCCTTCTCACCCGTGAAGATTTCCGCGACCTCATGCTCGCGTATCTGCGACGGGCAAGCGCTGCTGGCGTCGCGCACGCTGAGATCTTCTTCGACCCGCAGACGCACACGCTGCGCGGCGTTGAGATCGATGTTGTTATCGATGGATTGCTCGACGGTATCGCGATCGGGCAGGAAGAGCTCGGCCTGAGCGCAGGCCTCATTCTGTGCTTCCTTCGCGACCGCCCGGTTGAAGAGGCGGTTGCAACTCTCGAGTCGGCAGCCCACCGTGCCGGTGACCTGCTGGGCGTCGGCCTCGACTCAGCCGAGGTCGGCTATCCCCCACGCCTCTTCGCCGCGGTATTCGACCGTGCCCGCGAACTCGGGCTGCGTACCGTTGCGCACGCTGGCGAAGAAGGCCCGTCAGACTATGTGATCGAAGCACTTGACGTGCTCGGCGCCGAACGCATCGATCACGGCATCCGTTCTCTGGAAGACCCGGCGCTGGTCGAGCGCCTTGTCAGCGAACAAACCCCCCTCACCATCTGCCCGTTTTCGAACGTGCGCCTGCGTGCGGTGACCGAGTTGTCAGCCCACCCGGTGAAGCGGATGCTCGACGCCGGATTGAACGTGTCGATCCACTCCGATGACCCCGCGTACTTCGGCGGCTACATCGACGACAACCATCGCGACGTCGAAGAGGCACTCGGCCTGTCAACGGCAGACCTGGATGCCCTGGCGACGAACGCCATCAACTCGGCCTTCCTCACCGACGAGCGCCGGGACGAACTGCTGGGCTGATCGAGGCCGGACGCGTCGCACCTCGCGCGTCAGGCGTCACGCGTCACGCGCTCCTTCTCGATTCTCGTGGCTCGAACGATGACATCGTGGAGCTCGAGAACAGACCCGTCGGCCCGGTCGATCTGACGCACCTTTTCCTCCGCCAGATCGATATGCCAGGCGACCGGCGACAGAACTGCAATGATGTCCCTCGCTGTCACCGTGGCATCCGTCGGTGTCGCGTCAGTCTCCGGCACTCCCTCTGGGTCAGGCAGGTGCCCGACGATCAGTAGCGTGCCACCCGGCGCGACCCACTCGGCAATCCGCTTATAGAACGCGAGTTGAGGCATCGTGGCGTGCGCGTAGTGCGTCGCGACGAGTTCAAACTGGCCATCGGGCTGCCAGGTGGTCAGGTCGGCTTCGACCCAGTTGACGGACTGGGAAACGGATGCCTGTGACGCACGCTCCTCGGCGAGTGTGAGCGCGGCGGACGAGATGTCGACGCCCGTCACCTGCCAGCCCCGCTCGGCGAGCCAAATCGCTTCGGTTCCGGTTCCGCAGCCAGCGTCGAGGGCGGTGCCGGGTGTGCGGTCGCCGATTTCGCGCACGAGCCAGGGGTTGGGGACGGTATCGCTGGGAGAACGGCGGGCGCTGTCGCCGGTCGTCCAGTGCTCCTCCCAGTACCCCTTGTCGAAGCTGGGATCCTCGTG
This sequence comes from Mycetocola sp., assembly GCA_045629445.1. Classification (GTDB taxonomy): domain Bacteria; phylum Actinomycetota; class Actinomycetes; order Actinomycetales; family Microbacteriaceae; genus Mycetocola_A. The sequence goes on from JAZQRG010000342.1 coordinate 16,970, forward strand.
CGCGTGGCCTCCGTGCGCGTGGCTCTGCGCCTGGCTGCCGTGCGCGTGGCCGCCGTGTGTTGAATCGGTCATTCTGGCCTCGTTTCTGTCTGAGGCAAGCGTGCATCCGCTCGCCACTCGATGCAAATTGACTCGGTCACGGTGCGGTTGGGGGTTCGAGCGCGGCTCCGAACCACGCGGACAGCGCGGAGTGGAGCTCCCGCTCGTTCTCACCGGCCCAGACGACATGTCCGTCCGGACGCAGCAGCGCTGCGGGAGCGTCGAGTTCGTCACTGGTATCGATGATGTGGTCGACCCGATCGCCCCACCCGTCGATGCGCATACCGCCGGTCTGATCGAGCAGCATCCCTTGCCCCTCGTGCATCAACCCGTAGAGGTGGCCCTGGGTCAGTTGAATATCCCGCAACCGCCGACCCACAAGCGGATGCCTGTCGCCGAGGTCATAACGGATGCCGATGGCCGAGATCTTTTCGACGAGGTATCGGTTCACGTCGTCAAAGTTCATCAAGTCGGTCAACAGTCGGCGCACCGCTTGCGGCCCAGGGTCGGGCGACATCAGCTCACCCTGGGCCCGGGTGTGATCGAGCACGTCGGCGGCGACGGGGCGACGTTCGCTCTCGTAGGTGTCGAGCAGGCCTTCCGGTGCCCAGCCATTCACCTGGGCGGCGAGCTTCCAGCCCAGGTTGAACGCATCCTGAATCCCAAGGTTGAGTCCTTGCCCGCCGTACGGGGGATGGATGTGCACCGCGTCACCGGCGAGGAGCACCCGGCCGACCCGGTAGCGTTCCGCCAGCCGGGTCGCATCTCCGAATCGCGACAGCCAGCGCGGCGAGTGCACCCCGAAGTCGGTGCCTGCGACACTCAGCATCTGGCGCTTCAATTCATGGAGAGTCGGCGCCGAGCGGTCCTCAGCCACACCTGCGGCGGGCACGACAACGCGGTAGATCCCCTCGCCCAGAGGCATGGCACCAAAGTTCTTGTGGGTTTTTCGGACCTCGGCACCGACCTCGGCGAGGATATCCGGCGTCGCGGTCAGTTCGACCTCGGCGAGCAGCGTCTCGACCCGTGAGGACTCGCCGGGGAAATCGATGCCGAGTAGCTTGCGCACGGTGCTGCGGCCACCGTCACAGGCGACGAGGTAGCGTCCGTCGAGAGCGCTGCCGTCGGCCAGTTCGACGGTGACACCGTCGGGGTTCTGACTGAGGTCGATTACCTCACTCTCTCGCCGGAGTTCGACGCCGAGGTCGAGTGCGTGCTCGGTCAGCAGGCGCTCGGTGACCGTCTGCGGAATGCCGAGTACCCACGAATGGGCCGTGTCCAGTCGCTCAGGCACGGGCGCGGGAATGCCAGCGAAGAACCCGCCAATCGGATGCTTTTGCCCTAGATCAAGGAACTTCTCGAGCAGCCCACGCTGGTCCATGATCTCGATGCTGCGTGCGTGGAGCCCGAGCGAGCGGACGACCTTTGTCGGCTCGCTATCGCGCTCCAGCACGAGGACATCTACTCCGTGCAACCGCAGTTCGCTTGCGAGCATGATGCCGGTCGGGCCTCCGCCGACGACGATCACCTCAGTCATAGTGGTCACCTCAGTCATCGACGATCACCTCAGTCATCGTGGTCTCCTTGTGTCGGGCGATCAACATTCCGCAGCGCTCGATGTCTGCTGCTGGTCGCGGTCTGGTGCAGGTCGCGGTCTGGTGCTGGTCGCGGTCTGGTGCTGGTCGCGCCCGCCTATCCTGCCCGGATGAGGGGGGCTTGTGGCAAGACCCCCTCGGCGCGATAAATTGAAAATGGCAGGGAGACATGGATGCCATCGTGCGCTCTGTAGTCGGTAAGAGCCGGAGACTGTAGCCCGGCCTACCGGAAGTAGGGTTTGCGGCGGATCCATGGAACTGTCGAGCGGTTACCGGAAGTAGGGTTTGCGGCGGATCCATTCGGCGATGGTGACTT
>JAZQRG010000343.1:0-6027 GCA_045629445.1 Mycetocola sp.
TCGGACCAGAAGCGCAGGGTTTTCAGGAAATCGTCCCGAACCTCACGGTTGTCCCAGTTGAGATCGGGCTGCTCAATGGCGAAGTAGTGCAGGTACCACTGGCCGTCACCGACCGGTTCCCACGCGTGGCCACCGAACGCACTGCGCCAGTCGGCCGGCGGGATCGAACCGTCTGGGCCGAGTCCGTCACGAAAGATGTACCGCGCGCGTGCAGCCGAACCCTTCGGCGACGCGAGCGCCTCGCGAAACCAGACATGTCGATTCGAGCTGTGGTTCGGCACGATATCGACAATCATGCGGATGCCGGCGGCATGCAGGTCAGCGACGAGCGCGTCGAAGTCCTCGAGCGTCCCGAGCCGCGGGTCGACGTCGCGGTAGTCGTCGACGTCATATCCACCGTCAGCGAGTGCGGACGGATAAAACGGGCTCAGCCAGACGGCATCGATGCCGAGCGAACGGAGATAACCGACGCGAGAACGGATGCCGGCAAGGTCACCGATTCCGTCACCGTTCGCGTCGGCAAAACTCCGAGGGTAGATCTGATAAACGGCGGCCTGGCGCCACCATGTCGCGTCGTCGGCAATACCGTTCTCCATCTCAGCCCTTCACCGCGCCCTGAGTCACCCCTTCCATCACCCAGCGCTGGGTGAACAGGTACACGATGATCGCCGGTGCCATCGCCATGAGGTAGGACGCGAACGACACATTGTAGTTCGTGCTGAACTGCGTCTGGAAGATGTTCTGCACAACCGGGATCGTCTGCTGGCTGGCGTCCGCGATGATGAGCGACGGCATCATGAAGTCGTTCCATGATGCGAGGAACGCGAAGATCGCGACGGTCGCGCTCATCGGAGCGAGAAGCGGGAAGATCAGCTGCCAGAAGGTCTGCCACGTTGTCGCGCCATCAATCCGGGCACTCTCTTCGAGTTCTAGCGGGATCGACCGAAGGAACGCGGTGAACAAGAGGATGCTGAACGACAGTTGGAACATGATGTGCAGGATCGTCACACCGACCGGGTTCGCGAGACCGACGAGGCCGGTCAGCTGGATCTGGGGAAGTGCGACAACCGTGAACGGAAGGAACATCGCCGCGAGCAGGTAGAAGAAGGAGTAGCGGAACACCCGGCGGTCCCAGTTGCGAACGATCGCGTACGACGCCAGTGCGGCGAGAAGGACGGTGCCGACCACCGTCCCGATCGTGACCAGGACGGAGATGGTGAAGGTGACCGGGAAGTTGGTGAGTTCCCACGCCGCCGGGAACCCGGAGAAGTCGAAGGGCGCCGGCAGCGAGAACGCATTGCCGTCGACCGCCTGTGCTGTCGACTTCATCGACATCGAGAGGGTGACATACAGCGGAAGCAGCACGGTCAGCGAGCACAACAGCAGGATGATCATGACCGGCCAGTTGGTCGTCTCCTGGCCAACCCGACCGCGACGGCGACGGGTCGATGAGCCGTTTGTTCTTCCCGGGGCCACAGCGGTCGGTGCGAGCGGGCTCGCTGTTGCCTGCGTCATGAGAGTGCCGCCTTTCCGCGCGTCAGCCGGAGCTGAAGGATGGAGATGAGAACCGCGATGATGAAGAAGATTGTGGCGTTTGCCATCTGGTAGGCGTAGTCACCGCCGGTGAACCCGGTGAAGATCGTCATGGCGATGCTGCGCGTTGCCGTTCCCGGTCCGCCGTTGGTGAGACCGACGATGACGTCGTACGCATTGAGATAGTTCTTGAAGCCGAGGATCACGTTGATGACCACGTAGCCCGCGACGAGGGGGAGGGTGATGGAGCGGAGCCGGACCCACGCGCTCGCCCCGTCGATATCGGCGGCCTCGTATACCTCTCCAGGAATGGAGAGCAGCCCAGCGATGTAAATGAGCAGTGCACCGGGGATGGATTGCCACGTCGTGACGATGACGATTCCGAGCCACGCGAGGTTCTCGTTGGCGAGGATCGATTCCTGAAGCCAGGGGATGCCTGTCGCGGCACCGAACGCCGGCAGCGAGTTTGCAAAGAGGAACTTGAAGACGAAGGCGATGACGATTCCCGAGATCACCATCGGGATGACAAAGATGGCCCGCAACGGAGTCTTGAGGCGGATTCGGGACGTCAGCGCCACCGCCAGGAGGAACGCGATCACGTTGACGAGGATCACCGTGACCAGCGCGAAGCCGAACGTGAAGATGTAGCTCGACAGGATCGCTGGATCCGAGAACACGGCGATGTAGTTGGTGAACCCGACCAGCTCCCAGTCGCCGAAGCCGATGAAATTGGTGAAGCTGTAGAAGATGCCGAGGATGGCTGGCACCGTGATGGCAAGGGTGAAGAGAATCAGGGTCGGCACCAGGAACAGGTAGTAGACCGGATCGATCTTCGGCTTGCCCTTTTTGGTGTGGGCGCCCGCGACGTGATCCGCCTTGCCGCGTTCAGCCGATGCGACGAGCGAGCCCGCCGAGGCGGCGGCCGGTGTGATGGGAATCGACATGTCGTTGTCCTCTCAAAGTCCGTGATCACTCGCGCAGTGCGAGGCGTGCCCAGTCGTCGTCGAGCCGGTTCAGCGTCGCGTCGACGTCTGCGCCGGTTGCCATGGCCTGCACGTAGTTGGCGGCGGGGATGCTCAGATGGATGCGCTGCGAGGCACCGAGGTAGAAGCGACCATCTTCGTAGTACTCCTGCATGCCGAGGATGCGTTCATCCGTGGCCGGAGCTGCGTCAGTCGTGGTGCCAAAGCCGAGGAACTGAGCGTTGTACTCGTCCATGATGTCCTTCTGCATCAGGAACGACACGAACTCGCGCGAGGCCTCCTTGGCGTCGCCGATTTCGGGGACCCAGAGGGCGAGGTCCAGATTCACCCGCACCTTGAGGTCGTCCGGATCGTCGGTTGCCGGCAGGGGGAATGTGCCGAGTTCAAGGTCCTCGTTGGTCTTGGCGATCTCGCCGAGCGCCCACGGGCCCTGCATCAGCATCGCTGCCTCGCCCTTGGCGAATGCGACATTTCCATCGCCGTAGGTTCGACTTGCCGCGTTCTCGTTCGAGTAGGCGGCAAGTTCCACCATCTGCTCGACCGGTTCTTTCATGTCCTTCTGGAACGAGACCGGTGAATCCGGGCCGACCTCCGTGCCGAGGTCGTTCATCTGCTCGAAGAAGTCGGCGACATCGACCGATCCGCCGACGGAGTAATCGAACAGTCCCTGCGCGATGGTCCATGGCTCCGAGAACGTGCTGTAGATCGGGGTGATTCCGGCCGCCTGCAGCGCATCGCACACGGCGATCAGTTCGCTCCACGTCGTCGGAACCTCGAGACCGTTCTCTTCGAAAATTTGCGTGTTGTAGATGACGGATGCCGCGGCAACGGAATACGGCAACACGCTGGTGCGCCCCGGATAGGTGGCGTACTGGTCGACGAGGTCCTGCACCTCCGGGCGGATGCGGTCTGCCTCAGGCATGTCGGAGAGATCGGAGAGCGCCCCGCGCTCCATGAACCGTGACATCTCCATGTTGTAGTTGAGGAGGCCGACGTCAGGCGGGTTCCCCCGGAGGAACCCGGCAGAGAGGTTCGATGCCGTGTCGAGGGTGACTTCCACCTCGGACTGTTCGCTGTTGAACTGGGTGACGAGGTCTCGGAAGAAGGGGATAGCCTCCGGCTTGCTCATGTGGAAAGTGATCTCCGTTGGACCACTTCCTGCTGCGGCGCACCCGGTGAGCGAGAGCGTTGCTGCGGCAATCACCGCGACGGCGAGGCCGACACGAGTTCGAGGACGGGTTCTCAGAATCACGACATTGTCTCCCTTGACGAATGTGTGGGTGGCACGTGATGGGGCTGGCTCTCCTCCGGCAGGGAGGATTAGATTTAGGTTGTAAATCTATTGGTGACCTACATAGTGCGCTCACCCCGAAGAAAGGTCAAGGCCTTGATTGCGACCGAGACCGCGTCATCACCGCAGGTGCTTCGCGCGCTCAATGCCCGCACCGTGCTCGAGCACGCGTGGGAGTCAGACGCGTTCACGGCGTCGGATGTCATGGCATCCGTCGGTCTGACGCGAGCGACGGTGATCGGGGTCTGTGACGAACTGGTGGGCAAGGGCTGGCTGGATGAGATCGACGATGCCCCCGGCACCGGACGCAAAGGACGGCCGGCTCGGCGGTACGCGTTCCGCGAGCGGGCGGGCGTTGTGATCGGCATCGATGCAGGCTTCGACCGGATGTCTGCGCGAGTGGCGGACCTGCGCGGGGTCGATCTCGGGACCGCTCAGATTCGGATTCCGGCTCGGTCGCCGGAGAGCAGGGACCGGCTCGCGGACGCCGAAGAACGACGTCGGCTCGCGAGGGATGTTTATGAGCGCGCCATCGAGGACGCGGGTGTCACGTCGGCTGACGTGCTCGCGCTCACTCTCGGAGTTCCTGCGCCGGTCAACGACCAGGGACAGTCGCCGGAGAGCGCAAATAGCTTCTGGGCGGTGATGAACCCGGGCTTCAGGGACGACTTCGCCGGCGATGGGCGCATCGTCACCGTCGAAAACGACGCGAACCTCGCGGCGATCGCGGAGCGGGCATCGGCGAGGGGGCGTGGACGGGACGTGAGTTCATACATTTCGCTTCTCGTCGGCGAGGGCATCGGCCCAGGCCTGATGATCGACGGGCGGCTCGTGCGCGGCAGGCGGGGCGGTGCGGGGGAGATGCGCTTCCTCGACTACGTTGACGGGGTGCGTTCGGCCAACGGGCTCGCGATGGTTGCCCGCCAGTGGGCGCTCGAGGCGATCGCTACCGGTGAGATCGGCGAGGGCGGCGCCCTTGCCCGCATCGCCGTCGGCACACTGACGGAGAGCGACGTCGCGAGAGCTGCCCAGGCGGGGGATGCCGTCGCGCGCGAGATCCTGGACCGACTGGCCGCGCGCCTCGCCCGCATCTGCATCGTGCTCGGCGACTTGCTCGACGTCGACCGGGTCATCGTCGGCGGGGCGCTCGTCGAGTCGCTTCCCGCGGTCATCGACGGGGCAGCGCGTGAGATCGCCGAGAGCGGTGACCCGACCGCGCCCGAGCTGGTTGCGTCGAGACTCGGCGTGGACGCCGTGAGCACCGGAGCCGTCGAGCATGCCCTGTCACTCGTGCGGGAGCGGGCGCTCGAGCTTCAACCCGGCACCCGCTCCGCACACCTGGTGACCTCCCCGGCTTAGCGTTTGCCGTCCGGTTTGTCTGACCGCGTATCTGAATCCTTGTCCTGATACGGAATGACACGGATGTCGGACGTCTTCACGTCCGTCGGGCGGTCTCCCGCATCCCACATCTGGTTCACCGCGGCATTGAGTGAGGTGTCCGCAGCCGCAGCGGCAGCGAGGGTGCGCTCGAGCCGGCTCTGGCGGTGGCGCAACCAGAGGCCAAGCGCGATGATCACGATGAGCGTGAGGTAGCAGACGATGGCGAATGGCCTCGAGAACAGGGCACCGAGATCACCCTGGCTGAGCTGGAGCGCTCGCCGAAGCTGTGCCTCCGCCATCGGCCCGAGAATCAACCCGATCACGAGGGGCGCGATCGGGTAGCCATACCGGCGCAGGAAGTATCCCACGATGCCGATGATCAGGAGGATCACGATGTCGACGATCGAGAAGTTCACCGCGTAGGCACCGAGCACCGCGAAGGTCAGGATGCCGGCGTAGAGGTATGGGCGCGGGATCTGCAGGAGCTTCACCCAGATGCCGACGAGCGGCAGGTTGAGCACGAGCAGCAGCACGTTGCCGATGTAGAGGCTCGCGATGAGCGCCCAGACGAGCGCCGGCTGGTTGGTGAACAGCTGCGGACCCGGCTGGATGCCGTACGACTGGAAGGCGGAGAGGATGATCGCCGCCGTTGCCGTCGTCGGCAGGCCGAGCGTGAGCAGCGGAACGAGCACTCCAGCCGCTGCGGCGTTGTTCGCCGATTCCGGTCCGGCGACACCCTCGATGGCACCGCGGCCGAATTGTTCCTTGTGCCTGGAGAGCTTCTTCTCGGTTGCGTAGGACAGGAAGGTCGCGACATCCGCTCCACCGGCGGGGATCGTT
>JAZQRG010000344.1:0-3404 GCA_045629445.1 Mycetocola sp.
GATCGCGACGATCGCCGCCGCGAGCGCGGGCACGCCACCCGAGACGATCATGCCGACGTGCGCGCCGAACTCTTCGATGAGAACACCCATGAGCGGCCCACCGATCGCCTGCCCACCGAGCAGCACGAGAACGTAGAGCGACATCACCCGTCCGCGGATGCCGATGTTGCTCGACATCTGCACGAGCGAGTTCGACGCGGTGAGGAAGAGAAGGGATGCCACGCCCACCGTGACGAGGCACACCGAGAACAGCGCAACAGAGGGCATGAATCCGGCCGCAGCCTGCAGCAGCCCGGTCGCCCCGACGCAGATCACGATCGTCCGCAGCCGGATCGATGCCCGGCGCGTCGACAGCAGCGCCCCGGTGAGCGCGCCGACGGCAACCATCGAGTTGAAGAGGCCGTAGCCGCCTGGCCCGACGTTGAACACGTCGTCGGCGTATGACGCGAGCAACACGGGCATGGTCAGCCCGAACACGGCGAACACCGCGATAAGGATGACCGGGTAGATGATCGTTGGCTTCGACGTCGCGTACCGCAGCCCCTCCCTCAGCTGGCCCTTCGCGCGTGGCGACGGCGCAAGACGGGTCATCTGGTCGGTGCGGAGCATCCAGAGCATGCCGATGACGACGATGCAGGCGACTCCGTTGATGGCGAACGCGGGCCCTGCCCCGACGGTGAGCAGGAGCACACCGGCGATCGCAGGCCCGATCATCCCGGCGAGCTGAAATACCGACGAGTTGATGCTGATCGCGTTGCGCAGGTTGCGCTGGCCGACGAGCTCGGTGACGATCACCTGGCGCGCGGGGTTGTCGATCACCGTGACGAGGCCGGTCGCGAAGGCGATCGCGAAGACGTGCCACGCCTCGACCGCGCCGGTCAGGGCGAGGGCGGCGAGGCCCAGGCTGAGCACGGCGAAGAGTGCCTGCGTGATGACCATGAGCATCCGCTTGCTGTAGCGGTCAACGATCACGCCACCGAACAGACCAAAGAACAGCATCGGCGCGAACTGCATCGCAACGGTGATGCCGACCGCTGTTGCGCTGCCGGTCAGTTCGAGCACGAGCCAGTCCTGGGCGATGCGCTGGGTCCAGCCGGCGGTCATCGCGAGCAGGTTGCCGATCGTCCACAACCGGAAGTTCGGCACGCTCAGCGCGATGAAGGTCTTGCGCCAGGGCAGTCGACCGGCCTGGAGGGAGAGGGGTTCGGTGGGCGGGAATGCGGTGAGAGGCGCGCTGGCCACGGAAAATCTCCTGAAACTTGAAAGAGGGCGGATGCCTCGATTAACGCTAGGGGAAGCATCCGTATTCGGACCCTCAATAGATAGAATTACGGTCATTGGTGTTCTCAATGGCTGAGACTGGAGTGGCATGTACGACCCGGTATTGCTCAAGACATTTCTCGTGGTCGCTGAGACCCACAGCTTCACCAATGCGGCGCTTCGGCTCGGAATCAGCCAGCCCACCGTGAGCCAGCAGATGAGCAAGCTCGAGAAGGCGGCGGGGCGGATGCTCATCGTGCGGGACACCCGCGAGGTGCGGTTGACCGACAACGGTGACGCGATGGCCGGTTTTGCCCGGACGATTCTGGCGGCCCACGCGGCAGCGGAGAGCTACTTCAACGGGTCGGCGATGAAGGGGCGGCTGCGCTTCGGGGCGGCTGACGACCTCGCGATCACGCAGTTGCCGAGCATGCTGAGGCACTTCCGGCAGTTGTATCCCGAGATCAACCTCGAGTTGACCGTCAACCAGAGCGGACCGCTGCGGCGCCGGCTCGAGCAGGGCCACCTCGACCTCATCTTCGTGAAGCAGAGCGCCGGTGAGGCAACGGCGAGTACCCGGGTCGCCAAAGACACCCTGGTCTGGATGGCGCAGGACACCCTGACGATCGCCGAGGGCAACCCGGTGCCGCTCATCGCGTACCAGGCACCGAGCCTGAGCCGGCAGATCGCCATCGATGCGCTCGAGTCCGCCGGCCGCACCTGGCGGATCACCTGCAACACCCGCGACGTCAACGGGATGCTCGCCGCCGTGCGGGCGGGGATCGGGGTCGCGGCGTTCCCGCACTCCCTCATCCCGAGCGACCTGGTGAAGGTGAGCAACCGGTTCACCCTGCCCGAACTCGTCGACGTCGACTACGTGCTGATGGCGAACCCGTCGGCCGCGCGCGAGCCGGTGCAGGCCCTCATGTCGGCGATCATGAGCCGCGGGGTTCGGCGGGAGGCGTAGGGCGCTGGCTCGCGGGCTGAACGTGGCGACAGCATCCGTTCGCGCTCGCTCTCGATCCGTTCGCGCACGCTCTCGCCGCGAGATCACTCGTGCCGGACGAGATCACCCGGCGTAACGGGCGATCTCGTCCGTAGCGGTTGATCTCGGCCGAAAACGGATGCCTTCGGCAGCGTTCGCGAATTACCGCGCGGTAAGCAGGCGCTGGGTGACAGCATCCTCTGTGAGCGGCTCGCCCTGGCACTCGATGCCGATTCTTCCGGTGTATCCCCCGTCGCGGAACTTTCGGACCCACGCTCCGAGTGGAAGTTCGCCGGTGCCGGGCCAGCCGCGCCCGGGCGCATCCGCGAGTTGCACGTGTCCGACGAGGTCTATATCGACCGACCACGGGTCGAGGACTTCGTCCTGGTTGACCGCCGCGTGATAGAGGTCGAACAGGATGGCGACATTCTGCGCACCCGCGTCACGTGCCGCGATGACCAGCTCCTTCGCCTGCGCAAAGGTCTTGAGAGCCGCTTGCGGAAAGCCCGAAAGCGGCTCGAGCACGATCGTCGCACCAGCTTCGTCGACCATCGGGGCGATGGCGACGAGGTTCTCGACCGCGGTTTCGAAGGCTTCAGATCCCGGCGCCCATTCGCCTGTCGCGTTGCCCACCATGGGGTTGAAGCGGCGCACGCCGAGACGTCGCCCGATCTCAAGCGCCGTGCGCGCGGCACTGATGAAGTCACTCTGGCGCCCCGGCACGCACAACAGGCCCCTGTCGCCCACCGAGGGGCCGCCGCCAGGGAAGTTCAAGAGCACCGTTTCGACCTCGGCGCGCTGCACATCTTCCACGAACTCGCTCACGTCGGCCGCGTCGGGAGCTTCCGAGTCGAACGGCCACCAGAATTCGACGGCGTCGTAGCCGAGTGCCTTCGCACGGGCCGCGCGTTCCCGGGGTGCGACCGCGGCGAGCGCGAGCGAACAGTTCACAGCGAGACTGGTGTCTGCCACGGATGCTCCTCGTCAGGGTGCGGGGCGGGAGGACGATTTGCCCTCCCGCCGTGAATCAGGAGAACTGGTCGACGAGCGTCAGAACACCGACGCCGAAGACCGCGATGGCGGACAACACGAAGTACACCGTGAATCCCTTGCCGTCGCGCAGTCGCGGATCAGTCTGCGTCCGGTGCAGGTAGATCAC
>JAZQRG010000345.1:0-4707 GCA_045629445.1 Mycetocola sp.
CCCTCGACCATTTCCGGGTAGCCCCAGGCGACCGATGACGGCGGTGACGCTTTCTCGAACAGTTCGAAGTACACGTCGAGGGCATCGGATGCCTCGGGTGCGGAGAAGATGGAATCTCCGTTTTCGAGCTTGTACGCGTTCTTGGTGTCGATCTGGTCGGCCACATACGCCGAAATTGCGGTCACAGCATTGGTGAAGCCGTTCTTGCCACCACGGAATGCGTAACCGTACTGGTTGTCACCGGACTCCTGGATCGCCGTTGCCTGCTCGAGGAGTTCTTCCCAGTTCGACGGCGGTGCATCGAAGCCGGCTTGTTCGACGAGGTCGGTGCGATAGAACAGGCTCAGGCCGTAGAAGCCGTATGGGACGTAGTACATCTCGCCATCGCCCTCGGCGACAGCCTTGGCGTTCGGCGTGAGTTTGTCCCAGCCGTCCCAGCCGTCGAACTCCTCGGTCATGTTGTCGAGCCAGCCGTTGGTCGAGAACGGACCGACGGTGAGGTCGCGGACCTCAAGAACGTCGACGCCTGAGCCCGACTGCAGCATTTGCTGGATCTTCTGGTCGGCCTGCTCGGTCGGCGGGGAGATCAGCTCGACCTTGATGGTCGGGTTCGCCTCCTCGAACTCGCCAATGAGTTCGTCGAGCAGTTCCGTTCGCACCGGGTTGGTCAGGCTTTCGACCATCTGGAGCGTCACTGTGCCGCCATCGTCACCGGCGGATGTTGAGCATCCGCCGAGCGTGAGGGCTGCAGCGACACTGATGCCGATACCGGCAAGAACCTTTCGCTGGTGCATGTTGTCCTCGTTTCGTTGTGTGTGGTGTGGATTCGTCAGGGTTGAGCGGGTGAGAGCTGGGAAACGCGCCCCCATTCGGTGAGCAGTGGAACCAGGCGCTCAACGAAGCTTTCAAAATCGGATGCTGTGTTGTAGACGTGCGTTGACAGGCGGAAGTAGCCGACTCCGCCGAAGCTCGTGAACGCGGCCTCGATCCCGAACTGGGCAACAACGCGATCGCGGAGCGCGTCGGCGTCAGCGTGCGTTGTCGCGAGTCCGGCCGGGAGGCGCACCAGCCGAAGCGCGTTCACCTGACTGCCGACGTCGACCCGGTGGTCTTCGCCGGTCTGCTCGCTGAATGCTGACGCGATGAGCGACTCGGCATAGTCGGCGAGGTTCGACATGTAGGTCCTGGCGGCGTCCCAGCCCCAGTTCGTGCCGACGAAGCTGAACGACGCCGGGGCGGCGAGGTAGCTGGTGAGGTCGAGCGTGCCCTGGGTGTCGAACCGTTCGGGGAACGGGAGCGGGGACCCCCACGAGTCGATCAGCGGGTACAGTTCACGGCTCAGCTCGCCCGGAGCGACGAGCACGGCGGTTCCGCGCGGACCGCATGCGAATTTGTGGAGGTTGCCCACCCAGAAGTCGCAGTCGAGTCCGTCGAGCGGGTTTGCGTAGAGGCCGGGAACGTGGGCTCCGTCTACGAGGGTGACGATCCCGCGTTCCCGGGCGCTCGCCGAGATCTCCCGAACCGGGAGGAGCCGTGCCGTCGCCGACGTGATGTGGTCGATCACGATCAGCCGGGTGCGTGAGGTGCACTCGCTCATCACCGCGTCGTGCGCCTCCTGGGCTGTGGCGTTCAGCGGAATGTGGGCGGTGCGAACCGTGCCGCCCCAGCGTCGCGCCAGCCGCTCTGCACCCATGGTGACCGCACCGTAGCCGTGATCGGTCACGACGATTTCAAGATCACGCGTGACCGGGAGTGAGGAGTAGACCACGCTGGCACCGGCGCTCGCGTTCGGAACCAGCGCCGTGGCATCCGGATCGCTGCCGACAAACCCGGCGATCTCGCGTCGGACAGCTCCGATGCGCGTTGGCAGCGTCGAGAACCAGGCGACCGGGTCGGCGTCCATGCGTGCCCGAAGTGTGTTCTGGAGCACCTGGGTGCTGATCGGGACGGCACCGAATGAGCCGTGGTTGACGTGCAGGGCTGTCGGCGAGAGCGACCAGCCGTGAGCCGCGGGGGAGCCGTTCGGCAGGGTGAGCTCTGCCGGCGCTGCTGTCGCTGCTGTCATATCCATGTGTGTCCTCACCGTCGAAGAGTCGTGATCCGGCCTGCACCGGGTGCCACGTCCCAATAAGCAAGACATTAGATGACTTTGGTTACAGCGGTGTTTCGTAGCCCGTTCTCGGAAGTATATACATCAAGTCATTGGATGTCTCACTCTGCGTTAGTGTGAATCGACGAGACTGGAGGGGCCCATGAGCGCTGTCGACGATGCCCTGCACGGACTGCGCCGGATGATTGCCTCCGGTGAACTGGCGCCCGGCCAGCAGTTCCCGCCGGAGGCCGCGCTGTGCGAGCAGCTCGATGTGTCGCGGGGCTCGCTCCGGGAAGCGGTTCGCATGCTTGGTGCCCTGGGCGTTATCGAGTCGAGGCACGGGTCGGGAACCTACGTCTCTGACCTCTCCGCCGAAAAGATCATCGGTGCCCTCGCGCTCACGGTTGGCCTCATGCCGTTCGAGGGTGTGCTCGACATGTACGAGATGCGCCGCGTGCTCGAAGGTCACGCTGCGGCGCAGGCCGCCGCGCGCCTGACAGCGGACGACGAGGCCGCGCTCACCGAACTGTGCGTTCTGATGGAGGAGTCGGCCAACTCCGAACTCGCGTCAGAGTATGACGCCCGGTTCCACGACGCCATCGCCGTGCTCTCGGGGAACGACACTCTCGTGCACCTGCTGCGGGTCTTCCGCGCCAGGTCTCGCGCCTACCAGCTCTTTGATCTGCCCGAGGGGCGTGACCTGCGCGCCCAGAGTGATCATGCGCACCGTGAGATCGTCGACGCGCTCATCGCGCGCGATCCGGGGGCGGCAGGAACAGCGGCCAGCGCCCATGTCGCTCAGACCGAGCGGTGGCTTCGCCAGTACCGGCCGCCGGCCGTACCGGGCTTGCGCTGAGGCTGACGTGACTGGCGATATTGTTGTGCCTCAGATGCTCACGAACTCGGGAGCGAACCATCGAGTTATGGGGGCGGAATGTCGACGGCGTGGACGGGACTCAACTGGCAGCTGATTGACCCCGAGGACACGCTGACCATGGTCGGCGTCACCTTCGGCATCGGACTGCTGAGCGAACCGGTTGAGGCAGCGGGGTCCCTGTCCTTTGCCCTCTCGGCGCTCGCGAGTGAGCTGACGCGGCCGGTGGAACTGGGGCATGGCTCGACCTACGTTCCCGAGGGGCTGGTCGAACTTCACACCGACACGGTTTCGATTGCGATCCGGGGAAGCCGCGACGCAGTCGAGGCGGCCTGGCGGAGATTCCCGGCCCTGTTCACCGCTGACACAGTGCCGGATGGCATTCCGCCACTGCGTCCTGAACAGCCCGTCTGGCCCGCAGATCTGCTCGTTCGCACCGGCCGCAATGCCGCTACCCTCGCGCGCTGGCAACTCACGGCTCCCGATGCGCTTGAGCGTGCACGGCTGCTCCTGACCGAGATCGACCCGTCGGTCGGGCGTATTCCCGCCGTCTTCTTCACCACGGATGAGTCACTCGTCGGGCTCGGATTTCCGGTGCGGCACGAATCATCGCCGACGGCATCCGTGTGGGCTGACGGTACGCCCCGGCGCAACGGGACGTCGAGCGCCGCCGCCGGACTCAACGGCGCTGGCCTGTTGCCCCGCCCGGAGGAGGAGGATGTGCTGTGCTCGGCACTGGTTCCACGGTCGGCCGCTGGAGCCGCTGCGGCCGATGTGCTTCGCGCGCAGCTGAAGGCAACGCCGGCCAACGGCAGGGCTGGATTAGGAATTCGTGCCGTCGTTGTCGGCCTCGGTGCCGAGTATTGCGTCTCCCTTCTCGCCGATCGGGTGCCGAACGAGACCGAGCGCCGGTCGGTTCTCGGCGAATTCAGCCGGACGATCGGTCTGGTACCCGACCCCTGGATTGACATTGCCTTTGCGGGAGCCAGCCGGATGTCGTCACCGCGGCTGGAACGCGAACGCAGGCTCTTCGGGCTTGATCCGGTCCTGCCACCGACGCCCGCCGACATCCGGCACGCCATCGCGTATGCCGCCGACACCATTCACCTTGCTCTCGACCTCAGCGCTGCCGAGCTGGACACCGGTTCGAGGCTGAACCTCGGCGGAATCCCCGCCGACCTCGAGCCACTCGTCGGTTACTGGGAGCCCAGCTTCGACGGCGCACGCGAGTTCCGTACTCGTCGCAGTGACGACATTCCGGAGACAACGCTCGTCGTTTCGCCGAACAGCATCGTCGTGCCGGTGGGTGGAGCCGGAAACCCGCATGGCCTCGCCGTGCAGTGGGACGGCGTCGACACGGGCAGGCTGCTCGCCCGCGTCGAGGACCCGGTCGGGACGATCACGCTCATCGACGAGTTGATGCGAACCGTGTCGTTCGCGCCGTCACAGTTCCCGCATCCCGACAAGGTTCTGCGGGCGGTCGACGAGGGAATCGGAACGGTCGTGAGGCTGTCGTTCCTCGGCGAAGTGCAGTTGCCAACCGCGCCGCCGCCAGCACCGGGTCGCCGCGGGCGTCGGCGGCGGGCCAAGCCGGTCAGCGCGCGGTCGTGGCTGGCCCGAGTGCTTGTCGTTGGTGGGCTCGCCGTTGGGTCGTCCTTGCTCGCGAATGCCCTCGCCGGACCAGCCGTGGCCGCAGAGGTGACCTTTGGCGATTCGGTGACGCTCGACAACGACACCGACA
>JAZQRG010000346.1:0-4107 GCA_045629445.1 Mycetocola sp.
CGGCGCGTTCGGTCTCACCGAGCCGCTGTCGGGCAGCGACAGCGCACGTGGCCTTCGTACGACAGCGACGCGCGATGGCGACACCTGGACGCTCAACGGGTCGAAGCGCTGGATCGGCAACGCCACGTTCAGCGACGTGACCATCATCTGGGCGAAGGACACCGAGGACGGACAGGTCAAGGGCTTTCTCGTTAAGACCGACACCGTCGGCTATTCAGCAACGAAAATCGAACGGAAAATCGCGCTGCGCCCCGTGCAGAACGCCGACATCACGCTCGAGAACGTGGTCGTGCCCGAGAGCATGCGGCTCGCGAACGCCAACTCGTTCCGTGACACCGCGAAGGTGCTCCGGCTCACCCGCGCCGCGGTGGCCTGGTCGAGCGTCGGCGTATCCATCGGCGCATACGAAGCCGCCGTTGCGTACGCCAAGGAGCGCGAGCAGTTCGGCAAGCCGATCGCCGAGCACCAGCTCATCCAGGACCTGCTGGCCAAGTGCCTCGGAAACATTACCGCGTCGATGGCGATGTGCGTCCGGGTATCGCAGATGCTCGACGAGGGCACCCAGCGCGACGAGCACTCCGCGCTCGCCAAGGGCTTCTGCACGTCAAAGATGCGGGAGACCGTCGGCTGGGCGCGCGAAGCGATGGGCGGAAACGGCATCGTCCTCGATTACGAGGCCGCGCGGTTCTTCGCCGACGCCGAAGCACTGTATTCCTACGAGGGAACGCGAGAGATGAACGCTCTCATCGTCGGGCGGGCCATCACCGGCAAGGCGGCGTTCGTCTAGCCCTTCAGCTTTTCAACGATCGACGAGATGCGGCGCTGCCGCGTGGCATCCGTTTTCGCAGCCTCAATGTTGGTCACGTGTGCCTTTTTCGCGCTCTCGATGCCTGTGTTGTTGCCGTCCTGAAACATCGTCGTCGAGAATTTCATGGCACGAGTATGACACCGCGGACGTTGAGGACCTGCTGGGTGTCGCGCGTGTTTGTCCACCCGTTCGGGAGGCTGCCAGCCGGCCCCTTCCCTGTATAGGATGTGCCCAACTCAAGGGGAGATCATTTGCGGTACATCGGCGGAGTGGTGCTCGGCGCTGTGGCGCTATTTCTCAGCGGCTGTGCGACGGCAGCGGCTCCCGGACCGACCGTGACGGTTACAGCTACCGCATCGCCTGAAGTCCGAGGCCCCGAAACACGCATCGATGCGCTCGACGCATACGCGCTATGCGCAGCACGAATCTATAGTCCCCCGATGGATGGCAGCTACTCCACCACCTTCACCCCTTTCGCCGACGCGACCATCGAGCGCACCGATTCCCTCGGTTGGTATGTGTTGTTCAAACGAACCGACACGTCGCCGGTGGCTGCGGACTACCCAGGGCTGGGGACTGAGTCGTGGGGGCGCTGCGCACTCGATGGAACGATTCTGGATGTCACCTGGATCGCGGGCGGATATTGCTCGGGCTCGAAACCGGTCGACGACCTCTCTGCCCTCAGCGCGATCGAGCCCTTCGACGCCTCGAACCCGCAGCCTCCGGTCTGCCCGACAGGGAATTAAAACTATGGCGCAGCGTCGATCGATAGCTGCCGCGCTTGCTGCGGCGTTCGTTCTGGTGGGTTGCGCCACCGGGGAGCCTGGCCCCAGCGTGACGGTGACTGCGACGACCGTGCCGTCCGTAGCGCCCCGCGCTCCGTCAGACCCGATCGAGAACTTCGACGCGCTCGCTCTCTGCGCGGCGCGAACCATCGCGAGCAGTCCGTTCGGTGACGTACCGAAGTCGCGGACTCTCGACCTCGACCAGGTGGAGCAGCGTCCGGACGGAAAATGGTGGGTCGTTATCCCTGAACACGATCCCAATCCCATCCCCGATGGCCACATGTATCCCGATGGCGACTCGTGGTCATACTGTCTGCTCGGCGGCACTATCGGGAACGTCGAATGGGAACAATTCGGTGGGTCGCTGGAAGAGCCCAGCGTCGAGCAGCCTTAACGAGCAGAGCCCTGATTGCTTGGGCGCATCCGCGATCACGTCCGGGTGGGCTGTGGAATCTGCTCGGCCCGCGAAGCCACGCGGCTGCCCACCCGGCGCGCCAGTCGGTGCGCTGGTGTTTCGACGACGGCGTGGAATAGCGAGGCGATGGCGAAACTAGCGGGGAAAGCGATGAGCGCGACGAGCCACCACCGGTCATCCCCGATCAGGAACGCGACGCTCGCGAGCACCGGGACGTGCACGAGGTAGAGGCTGAAGGAGATTCGGCCAAGCCACAGCGGCAGGCGGGCTGTCAGCATCCGTCCGGCGAATGGCGAACCGATCGCGACGAGAATGAGTCCCGCGGCGCCAGCGCCGGCAAGCCCCCAGAGGGCCGCGCTCGCGTGCGACCCCGCCGGTGCGAGGTCGCGCACGAGCCAGCTGGAGACGAGGACGAGAACGGATGCTCCGGCGAGGCCCGGCCAGAGGATACGCCCGCCACGCTGGTTGACGCGGTCCGCCCAGGCTCGAAGCTCGGGCAGGCTCACCGCCAGAAGCGTGCCGAGGAAGAACGTCGGCAGGTAGACCAGGGCGTCGACCTCGAGGAGGCGTCCCGCGATCATGAGCGCTACCGAGATAACCGCGGCGAGCGCCCGGTGACGCCGCACCGCGAGCCCGACCACGATGAAGAGAGGCAGCAAAATCGAGAACAACACCTCCCAGCGGAGTGACCAGAGCACGTTGACGATTGTGTACGTTTCCGGCAGCAGCGACGATTCCTCAATAATCTGCCCGACCGACACGGAGGAAGCGACGCGGTCGGCGAGCCAGCTCTCCGGGGTGATCGCACCGGGCAGTCGAGGCACACAAACGAGAAGGGCGACCGCGAAGAGCACGGCGCCGATCACCGGGAGATAGAGCCGGATGAGACGGCTGGGGTAGTAACGAAGCCAGTCAAAGGAGGCATTCAGCGCCGGGATCGAGACCACGAGACCGCTCAGGACAAAGAAGACGAGGACGGCTTCACTACCGGCGGTCAGCGGGCGAAGCGGCGACTGGGTGATCCACTCCCACAGGCCGGGCGTTTCTTCGAGACGGGGTCGCGCCATGAGGGTCAAGTGGTAGAGCAGGACAACGACGGCGGCGATTCCGCGTACACCGTCGAGGGCGTGCATGCGTTCGTTTTCCCTCGTAGCCATTCACTCCACGGTAGGCGGAGGAAGCTGGGAATTACCGGGGTTGACACTCCGGTAGCACCCGCGGCACTCAGTTGCGGCGGCCGCCGGAACGCCTCCCCCTCACCCGTTTTCCGACCACCAGGACGACGCCGAGTAGGAGCAGCGCACCGCCGACGGCCGCGAGCGCGATGAGCGCCGTGTTGTCGACCCCTGACTCAGAGAGCGACCCGCTGCGGCGTGTCGCCGCACTTCCTGACCGATCGTTTGTGGCCGGATCACCGGCACCCGCCGCCGCGTCGGGTGGCGGGGGGACAGCACCGCCAGGCGGGTCCGTCGGCGCGACCGGCGGATCGGTCGGGTCGATCGGGTCGATCGGGTCCGCCGCGAGGGTCGATACCCGCAGGTAGTCGAAGGTCGTCGTGAACCCCGGCCCTGCCATGGACACGAGCCCGATTCGAGTGCCGGCCGAAAGTGGCGTTGCCCAGGTTCCTGACTCATCCCAGGTTTCACCGTCGAGGCTCGTGAACCCGGTGTAGAGCGCCTCGGTTTCGCTGTGCTGGCGCACGATCCGCAGATAGGTGTCCTCGCCGACAGGACCGCCGACGGTGTTGCCGTAGACCGGGTAGTCCGCGGGGACGGGACTCTGTCGTTTCGCGAATTCGGTCTGACGGGTCTCAAAGATCGACGAAACGACGTGTTTGATGAAGTTGCCGTCATCCGCATAGATCACCATGCCGCCCTGGACATAGTTCTGGCAGCAACCCTCAGGCGGAACCGACACCGACAGTTTCGTCTCGACGACGTAGTCTCCCTCCGGCGCGGCTTCGGTGAGGAAGCTCGCGGCACCGGGGTCAGGGCTGAGGTCGCCGGCTTGGGTGTCAAACCGGAACGCGCCATCCTCGATGCCGAAGCTGGAGGCATCCGGCTGGCGAATCCAGGACCACTGCGGTGAGAGTACATCAG
>JAZQRG010000347.1:0-2728 GCA_045629445.1 Mycetocola sp.
GGGCGGCCTTTTGTCAATCAACGGCAGTTGAAGACCGCAATGACCTTACCAGGGGTACAGGTCCTCGCCGTAGCTGCGCTTAAAAAGTGCGAAGATTGCGAACATCTTAGGTCTCCTCGGCTGTTGCTCAGGCATAGTTAAGACAAATTTAACCCTAATGCAATCTTAACCATCAGCCGGTTTAAAATTAACCAGAGCTTTAATCCTCTGTGAGATGGATGGCGGCTATGACACCGCCCTCGCTCTCCTCCGGCTTGCGGATCGACGGAGTTGGCGCCTCGGTCGAAAGGTTGGGGGCGGACGTCCGGCCGCGCGAGCGAGGGGATGTGGATAAGCCCGGGGAGGCGCTGAGGTTTCTCCTTCTCTTGGAGCTTGAGAACTTCACGACGTTACGGCGCCAAATCGGGCTTGCGTGTGCTGACACCGTCGCGGGGGAAGTGATCGCACGCTGCAATGTCGCGCTTCCGAACAGTCGTGCGTGGACGCTTTCGCAGCGTCTTGTGGCCGTCGCCTTTGAAGCTGCAGATCTTGAGGCCGGCGAGGCTGCGGTCACCCGATTGCAGGAGAGTTTCAGACGGCCATTCGAATTTGGCGGTGAGCCCCACCTAATTCGCCTCCGTATCGGCGGGGCGGCGGGGCGGAACAACGACTGCGACGAGGTTCGCCTCATTGAGGGGGCTGAAAAGGCCTTGCTCGAAGCACGCGAGCAGAGTCGGGATGTCGTCCACAACGTGGTCGAGCATGAGAATGGTATCGATCCCCTGGAGTTGATCCAGGAACTGCCCCGCGCGATTCGCGACGGAGAGATCTTCCTTCAGTACCAGCCGAAGGTGCACGTCCGTCGACAGCAAGTGTCTAGTGTCGAGGCGCTGGTACGATGGCGGCACCCGGTTAGAGGGCTCGTACTTCCCGGAGATTTCATCCCCGCGGCTGAGCAGAGCCGGGCAATCGGTGAGTTGACGTTGTGGACGCTCGAACGGGTGCCCGAGGATCAGCGGCCACTCGCTGCCGCCGGTTACGATATCCCGATCTTCGTCAACGTGTCGGGCGTGTTGCTTGCCGACGCCTGTTTCGTCGAACAGGCCTGTCGCGTTGTCGGAGCGAATGGCACCAAGCTGGGCTTCGAGGTTACCGAGACCGCGGTCATCCGCGATCCCGCCAGCGCGATCCCCCATCTTCAGCGCTTCGCCGACATCGGGGTCACGATCGCGATCGACGATTATGGAGCGGGGCTTTCCTCGCTGGCCTACTTGAAGCAGCTGCCCGCCCGCGAGCTCAAGATCGACAAGCTTTTCGTCACGCAGCTGACCAGCAGCAACCGCGATCCGCTGATCGTCCGTTCGACCATCGATCTCGCGCACGCCCTGGATATGGAAGTCACGGCCGAAGGCGTGGAGACGCCAGCTGCTATGGCGCTCCTCGGGGTGATGGGCTGCGACATGGTTCAGGGTTACCTCATCAGCAGGCCCGTGGAGCTCGATCTCCTTTTGGTCTTCCTGGAAGAATCCTCCCATCTTCAGATTCTCAATACCCAGCGCTTGTCCTTCCTCCGGTCGGACCGCCTTTGGAAGACGGGATGAGCGCAAGGTTCAGTCGTTGCTTCGGCATCGAACAGTTCTGCTCCGGCGTCATTCTCGTGGTGTGTGTCTGCGCCGGGCTGGGGGGGGCGACCGCTTCTGTCGCATTTGGAGCGGAGGCGGCTTCGCCTGATCGCTCCACGAAAGACCTGCTGGATCAGGCGGTGGCAGCCCTGGTTGGCGACCCTGAGCGGGCGATCCAGCTCAGCAGAACGGTGCAGAGCCGGGCTCGTACGCCCGGGAACTCTGACCCCATTGCGGTTCTGACAGCGGATTGGGTCGAGGCCGAAGCTAAGTTCCGGTTAAATCGGAACCCTGATGTCAGTCGTCGCATGATAGGCCGTGTCGTCGAGGAAATGGGCAGGGTCGACGCGCCACCGAAGCTCCGAGGCAACATCCTGCTGTCACGCGGCGCAATTAACCAAGAGGGCGGACGCGTCGCGCTCGCCTTGGCGGACTTTCAGGAAGCTTATCGTCAGTTCGTTCGCGCTCACGACAGGCGTAGCGAAGCACTCGCGTTGATCCGCCTCGCCTCCCTCTACCGCGAAGGGGACTATCTTGACGCTGCTCGCCGCTACTTCTTGCAAGCTCTCGATGCCGCGTCCGGTGATCGCGGCGTAACTTATGCGATCTATAACGGGCTTGGTAATGTCCTGACGGAGCTGAAGCGGTTCCCCGACGCATCCGCCGCCTTCGTCAAGGCGCTGGACTATGCGCCTCCGGGAAACCCTATACGAGCTCGTATCCTCGTTAACCTCGCGCGCGCCCAGTTCAATGCCGGAGAAGTTAACAAGGCGCGGGTGAACCTGGCGGAGGCCACGCGAGCAATCCAAGGTTCCGGACTGGGGGAGGTGCGCTCGCAGATCTACGCCGTGACCGCGCGTGTTGAGATGGGCGCAGGGAACATCCCCAAGGCGCGTTCGCTCATCGAGCAGAGTTTTGGCGGGGTTTCGCTCACTGAAACGACGCTCGCGATGCGCGAAGCCCATCTAGCTGCCGCGTCGATCTATCAGCGTAGCGGCGAGCCTGCCAAAGCGGTCGAGCATCTGCTCGCCCTTCGCCGCCTGGATGGGCAGGCGCTCCAGATCTCGACATCCGCCAAGGCGGCCCTGATGGGTGCCCGGTTCGACTTCCAGAACCAGGAACTGCGG
>JAZQRG010000348.1:0-2928 GCA_045629445.1 Mycetocola sp.
CTCCGACAGCGCGCGCTCATTGCCGCCGCAATCGCCCTCGATCCCCCGTTCGTGATTGCCGTCGAACCGACGACGGCGCTCGACGTGACCATCCAGGCTCGCATTCTCGTCCTGCTCGCCGATCTGCGGTCACGGGGCACCGGCATCCTGTTGATCAGCCACGACCTCGCCGTGGTGAGCGCGATCGCGGATCGGGGGCTCGTGATGAAGGACGGCGCGATCGTGGAGTCCGGGACGACCGCCCAGATCCTGAACCGACCGCGCGAGGAGTACACCCGCCGACTGATCGCTGCAGTACCGACCGACAAACCGCGGCACACTGCCCTCGTCCCCGGTACTCCGTCCGTCGCCGTGGCTCAATCGCGAACGGATGCCGCGACTATCGTTCTCGAGGCCCGATCACTGGTCAAGACCTTCCCGTCACCCGCAGGCCGGGTCCGCGCCGTCGACGGAGTGTCGTTCGAGCTTGCACGCGGTGAGACGCTCGGACTTGTCGGTGAATCCGGGTCCGGGAAGACGACTGTGGCCCGGCTGGTACTTGCGCTCACGGCGCCGGATGAGGGCGAGGTCCTCCTCGACTCGCGACCGTTCTCGACCCTGCGCGAACGGGATCGGCGTCCGTTGCGCCCTCGGATTGGCGCGATCTACCAAGACAGCCTGAGTTCATTCGACCCTCGTCAGACGGTCCGGCAGATTCTCACCGATGCGATCGACAGGGCGCCCGCGGCGGATCGCGCCACGATCGATGAACTCCTCGACGCGGTCGGCCTCGTGTCGTCCATCGTCGGCGCCCGCCCGCTGCATCTCTCCGGTGGTCAGCGGCAGCGGGTCTCGATCGCCCGTGCACTCGCGGCCCGGCCGGACGTGATCGTGTGTGACGAACCGGTGTCGGCGCTCGACGTCACTGTGCAGGCGCAGGTGCTCGACCTGCTCGACCGGCTCCAGGCCGAGCGCGGGCTGAGTTACCTCTTCATCTCCCACGATCTGGGCGTGATTCGCCATATGAGTGACCGCGTCGCCGTCATGAAGGACGGGCGAATCGTTGAAACCGGAGACGCGGCGACGGTGTTCGATGCCCCACAGCATCCGTACACCGTCCGCCTCGTCGCCGACGTCCCCCGGCTGGAGACACCGGCAGCCTGACCTCACGCGGGCGACGATGTGACGGCATCAATTTCTTCGCCGAGGAACGGTGCGAGGGTCTTCGCATAGACCCAGCTCATGTGGTGAGAGTCGCGATACGCGAGCACGCCTCCGATCACGGGCCGACACAGGGCGTCGGGGCAGAAGTACCGCGTGAGGTCGAGAACGCCTAACCGCGGATCGGCGGAACCGGCCGCAGCCTCGGCTGCAGCGTCACGATCGAGGGCATCGGTCGCTGGCAAGGCGCACCGGTCTTCGGCCTTGTCGCCGGCCCCAGCCAGGCACGACAGGTAGTCGTCTTCCATACGCGGCGTGTCGCGCAGCACGAGAACGTTCGTCACGGTGTCCGGCAGTTCGTTCCACCGCTCGCGATACTGGGCGATCGCGGTTTCGCGCCAGTCTTCGCCCTCGTCAGCGACGACGGGGTTCCTCGCGCGGGTGGCCGTGAGGATCGTGTCGACCTCCGGGTGCTCGGAGATCCAGTCGAGAACATCGAGATTCCACTCGGCACAACTCTCGTTCAGCACGCGGAGCACCTCAGCAGACATGTCTTTTTCAAATCGCCGATCGGGGCCGAAAGGGCACGAACTTTTGGCGAGGACGAAGAGCGTCCAGTTGCGCTGGTCCGCCAGTTCAGCCAGGGCGGGAAGCCACTGTTCGGCGTGCGAGTCTCCGATGAGCGCGACGTTTTTGGCGCCGCTACCTTCTTCGGCCCCGTACCGACAGACGGTCACGTCGAACGAACGGATGCCACTGATGCAGCGTTCGGGCGACGCATCTGCGAGAGACGGGTCGGGGATGATCGCTGCCGCCGGTTCGGCCGACACGCAGCCGTCACTCCCGACCACCGCGGCCCCGAGGCATCCATTCCGGGTATCCACGAGAGTTTCGATCCGCTCCTGTTCGGCGGCAAGGCGTTCTCCAGCCACCTCGACGGAGGAGAGTGGGATCACGACAACGGCTGCCATCGCCGCCGCCACCACCGCGAATGTCACCCTCGGTCGCTTCGCAGCGAGCACACCACGGCGGACCGGGTTCTCGATCCACCGCTCGGTGGCTGCCGCAAGCGTCACGGTTGCGACGCACACCACGAGGCCATCAAGCACCGACAGCGAGCGGTTGAGCCAGAGTGGGCCGAGAACCACGAGCGGCCAGTGCCAGAGGTAGACGCCGTAGGAGAGGTCCCCGAGGCGCTGCACCGGGCGGGGTGACAGCATCCGTTCCGGTGCCCAGCGCCCCTCGGGCTCGGCTGCGGCGATCACGGCGAGGGTTCCGGCGACAGGAACCGCCGCGGCCCATCCGGGAAACGGCGTTCCAGCATCGAAGGCCAGGCCCGCGACCGCGATAGCTCCGAGCCCGCCCCAGGCGGCCACGATACGACCGAGACGCCAGCCCGCGCTATGAGCAACCAGCGCCGGCAGGACGAGGGCGAGCAGACCACCCGCACCGAATTCCCACGCCCGGGTCGTCGGGAGGGAGTATGCCGGTGCCGGGTCCATCGCGGTGAAGAGCACCGACCAGGTGAACGATGCGGCGACGATGAGACCGAGACCGAGAGCGATCGCTCGGTGCGGTGAGACTGACGGTCGCCGCCGGGCGAGGCGGGCACCGAGGGCGACACAGCTCACAATGAGGAGCGGCCAGACGAGGTAGAACTGCTCCTCAACAGCGAGCGACCAGAAGTGCTGCACCGGGGACGGGGCGCTTTCATCGGCGAGGTAGTCAACCGAGCTTCCGGCGAGCACGAGGTTTTCCACGTACCCAGCGGATGCCATTACCTCGGTG
>JAZQRG010000349.1:0-5600 GCA_045629445.1 Mycetocola sp.
GCCGTTGCGCCTCCGGTCCTCGCGTTCTCCTTCGGCCGTAAGGGCGTCGGAACGTTCCTCGGAGTGTGCGTGATCGACAACATCACCCTGGTACGTCAGACCGCCGGCGACGGAGGACTGTTCTCGAACTTCAAGTTCGAGCTGGCCGTGCTCGATACCGGGATCGTCGACCCGCGTTGGTTCGACGACCGACGTGACCCGTGGACGAGTACGGAGGAGTGCATGCGCCACGCGCCGATGGCCTGGCGCCTTTGGGTCGAGGCCGGTTCGGAAGCGCTGGAGGAGCTGCGCGCCGGCTACTGACTACGTTCCCGCCGGGACGCGACGGCTCTCATGACGCGGTCGGCGATCTCGGTGGGATCGTCATGTTCCCAGGCCCTCACAACGCACCAGCCCGCATCGTCGAGGAGTCGGTTCGTCTCCTCGTCTCGGGATCGGTTGGTCGCCACCTTCGTCGCCCAGAACTCGGCGTTGGCCTTTGCCTTCGTGTGGTGCACCGGACATCCGTGCCAGAAACAACCGTCGATGAAAACGGCCACCTTCACTCGCGTGAACACCAAGTCCGCTCGACGATTCAACTGAGGCAACGGCCGAGCATCGACCCGATATCGCAAACCCTGCGCATGGACGATTCGACGAACGGCCAACTCGGGTTGCGTGTCCCGGCCACGGTTGCTTTGCATGCTGCGACGCGTCCCGGGGGACGATGCCCAGGATCGAACTTCCATGCCTCCCTGCTTACCGCAACGAGTGCATACCTGCTCCTACCCCACCTCGCCGAAACTCGTTGTGAGAGGAACGATCGAGCCTCCTAGGCCCGGTGGACCTTCCACACGCCCATCATGAACAGGCTGATCGCCGAGATAATCCCCAACGCCGTCCAGCCGACGACGGCGGCGGACTCGGTGCCGAACTCGACCGGGCCGAGGCGCAGGAGCGCGATGATCGAGCTCACCCAGGCCACGAGCGCGACGAGCATGCCGATCGTGAGGACGATGCCACCGAACCTCGACGGCTTGGTCTTGTCCTGGTGGGCTTGGTCCTGCGCTGATCCGACGTGCGGGACGTGGAGGTGAGGCACGTGCAGTGAGAGGGCCATGATCCACTCCGATCGGTTGGGTCACATCGACGAGCCGATCACTTGACTGTACGCCCGCAGCTGGGCGACGCCAACAGATAACGAGCTCGTTCTCCGGTCCCCCGCCGAGGCCGATCGGCTTACGTTCCGGGCTCGAACACCACCTTCGTCCAGCCAGACTCGCGGCGGTCGAAGGTGGCGTAGGCGTCGATCGTGGAGGTGACCGTCTCGGCGATCGCTCCTGCTCGAACTGCTCGGCCGGCCGGTGCGTCGCGTGGCGGCCGGACCACGTTTGGGCACTGCGAGTGAAGGCCGACAGCGTCGACGACGCGATCGACACCGATGCTCATCTGAGCCTGACGCCCACGAGCCCGCGAACAGGTGTTCACTATCACATCAGCCCCACTGTTGCCTCGATTCGGGCCCGGCGAAGGCCCCCCGCGGATACGCTCACTTGGCTCGGCTACGAGTGCAGATCATCGAAAGGTAGGTACGTCCGTGTTGGCGAACCTCGCGGAGAACTTGTCCGCCAGCTCTGACAGGGCGTTGCTTCTCGGCCTCACTGCTGTCGTGTTCGGCTTCGCCGCCTTCAAGGCGTATCGCGGTTACCAGTTGTACGGGACTCTCACCTTCGTCAGCGCCGTGACGAAGTGGACCGCGGTGGTCTCGGCGCTTCTCCTGGTCCTTCAGGTGCAGCAGGCGAGCCGGCCGTACACGCCGCCGCCGTCAAACGAGTTCGCCATCGTCCTGGGCCACACCCAGAACTCGCCGCGACCGACGCTCGGTCGGGATACCTCCGAGCTCATCGAAGAAAGCCTTCTTCTGCATAAGGGCGAGACCGCCGAGGACATCCTGAGTTCCATAGCGTTCGTCTCCGCCGCCGCTCCCCCGACGGTGCTGTCCGTCGACGCGAAGGCGCTGGCCCTGAAGAGCATCGGCACCAACGCCACACGCGCGAAGCGCGACGTCCGCGACAACGCGCGTGCACTCGAGACGTTCCTCGAGACACAGAAGCCCGCCAGCAACGGCGCCGACTACCTCGGGGCTGTCATCGAGGCTTCCCGCAACCTCAGCAGCGGCGCGACCATCACCGTGATCGGCTCCGGCCTGTCGGACAGCGGGGACCTCGACTTCGCCAATGACAACCTGCTCACCTCTGCCAAGAAGCGCGAGGCGAAGGTCGAGCAACTCGCCGAGAAGTACGGCTGCGACTACCTGAGCGGGTCCTCGCTGCACTTCGTTGGACTCGGCGACACCACGAAGCCTCAGGAGCGCCTGTCGCCGAAGCAGAAGGACATCGTCCGAGGTCTGTACAAAGACGTCCCCACCGCTCTCGGCGGGCGCGTCCATGTCAGCACGCGCACTCAGAGTTCGACCGCCGTCGACACCGCCTTCACGGTCAGCACGACCGATACCGGGTGTGGCAACGTCGACTTCACGCTGGGCGAAGGCAAGCTCGAGTTCGTCAGCGACCAGGCGGACTTCACCAGCCCCACGAAGGCCAAGAAGTCGCTCAGGAAGGTCGTCACGGTGTACCAGGACGACCCCGCACGAGTGCGCCAGATCACCGTGGACGGCTACATCTATCTGACGTCGACGCAGCGCAAGCTCGCCGGCGCGAAGGACGCTCCGCTGTCCAGAGAGCGGGCCATCGCTGTCAAGAAGCTGTTGGTCCGCGAGGGCGTCCCCGCAAACCTGATCCGCGCTTCGGGCAAGGGCGCCGGCCCTCACAACAACGCTGATAAGCCCGGCCTCGACCGAATGGTCAAGATCAAGATCGCCCGTACCGAGAACCCGGACTGCTGACCGGCGAAGAGGAGTTTTCATGGCAAGGTCGAACGTGCTCACCGACGCGGTGATCCGTAAGCGGTTGCGACGGATCAGCAAGAAGTGTGCGAAGGACGTCAAGAAGAAGGTGCGGCGGCGTGAGTTGAGTGCCGAGTCACTCGAGTTGCACCTGCCGACGATGGCAGCCGAATTCGAGCACCTGCGTGCCGAGCTCCGCAACGCGCTCGACGGCTCGCTGACGGATCAACGGCACGAGCGCGCGAAGCTGGCGGGGCAGATCGAGAACGAGCTGAACACGCTCGGCAACGACGCTCATCGCCTGCAGCAGTCGTTCCAGACGCTGCAGAAGCTGGCGCTCGAGGCCGAGCTGGCGGATGTCGACATGCCGGCCGAGAACAAGATCACGATCGAGCCGCTGCGGAAGCGGTTCAAGGACGCGGAAAACAGGAGCGACGCATGACACCGGTCGAACCCCGTACTGATCAGGAGAGCGCCGAGGCGGCGCAGCCTGCTACCCAGACCAAGGCTTCGTCCTCCAGGACCGCCGAAATGCCGTTCTTCGCGCCAGTTGCAATCCTCGTTGCGTGTGCCGCGCTCAGCATCGCTGACCTGGCGTTCTTGAACGACGTCATCGGTCAGGTCCTCGATCTCGAGCAGCGCCCTTCGATCATCATTTCGGGGGCACTCGGCCTCGCCGGACTCCTGTTCATGATTCACCTCGGTTACAGCGAGGCGGAAGCACACCATCCGCCAGGCAAGGCCAGCAAAGTCGTCCACATCGGGATCTGGATCGCCCTGGGCGTGGCCATCTCCGCTGCTCGACTCTTCTCCGGGAAGATCCTCGAGCTCGGCAGTGAAGACGGAGTCATCCAGATGATCGGGCTAGAGGTCCGGCAGCAGGACGTCGTGTTCGCACCGATCATGCTGCTGATGTACCTCATCGCTGGCCTCGGGGCGCGGGACGCCACCAAGTCCATCTTCCTCAACACCGGGTTCCACAAGTTCAGGGAGTCACGCGCCGACAAGAAGCGAGCCGATGAAGTCCACAAGCAGCGAGCGATGGACAAGCAGCGTGAGCGCATCGCGACCGTCCAGGAGGAGCGCGAGGCGAAGCGTCGCGAGATGGTCGCCAAGCAGGCAGAGCGCAAGACAGCCAAGTCCGCCGACGCAGAGCGCCAGCAGGAGTTGAAGCGCGAACGCGAGGCCGCTGTCCATCAGGAGAAGTTGGAGACGCTTAAGAAGCGCGAGGAGCTCGAGCGCGAGCGTCTCGAACTGCAGAAGCAGAACGTCAGCACCGAGCAGCGTGCCCTCGAGATTCAGAAGGAGCGCGCTGAGAAGCGTCGCGTCTACCACAACGCTCAGCAGAGTTACCTTCAGTTGAAGTCGGGTTTCCAAGCCCGGACGCAGCTGATCACCGAGCAGATCGCATTGATCGAAAAGCTGGACGCGGAGATCGCTGCCGTGAATTCCACGCTGGCCAACACAGTGAAGATCATCGACGAGTCGGAGAACTCTGCTCAGAACGCCGCCGCGCTGAAGATCCACGCGAAGACGAAGGAACCCGTCGCCCAGCTGAAGACGGTCATCGCGAACTTCAACGCCGAGCGGTCGCACGACTGACACCGGTGAGACAACGACGCCAGACATACCAGCGGACGACCTACGTCCCCGGCACGTCCCGGCCGCCCGTGCTCTTTCGGGCGGTCGGGGCAGTACTGGCTCTGGGTGCCGTCGCGGGAGCGGTCCTGGTGTTTGCGGACGAGGATCAGGCTGAGTCTCCCCGACCCGTTGCGGCCTCATCCCCCGCCACTTCGCACCCCACCAGCGTGCCCATCACAACCGCCTCTGTCGTTCCCCCGCGGACAGTCCCGACACCCACACCCACTCCCACGCAGAGCAAGGCACCGACGCCGACGCGACGGCCCGTCGACCTCGGTAAGCCGTACGAGGTTCTCTCCGTCACCGACGGCGACACGATCCGAGTGCTCTATGGCGGAGTGAGTGAGCCGGTTCGGTTCATCGGGATCGACACACCCGAGACGAGGAATCCGAACACTCCGGTCGAGTGCTTCGGCCCCGAAGCGTCTGACTTCGCCTCCCGCACGCTTGAGGGGCAGCGGGTGTTCCTCGTTCGAGACGGTGCGCAAGACGACCGGGACCAGTACGGCCGGCTACTGCGGTTCGTGTTCACGGCTGATGGCACGAACGTCAACGCGTTGCTCGTTCGCAAGGGATACGCCACGTTCGAGGATCGCTTCCCGATCCGGCGCGCTTTCCGTGATGAGCTGGCACGAGCCGAAGCCACTGCCCGGGCGAACGACCGCGGCCTCTGGGCCGCCTGCTGAGCGACGGACCACTTCCGCGCTTCGGCGCGTCCACGGTCGGCAGACTCCGGACGGTCCCGCAGCCTGAGCGAGTCTCGCGTGGGACACCCCATGGCGCGCCCGGTACCGGCATGCTTGCGCCATGACGAATCTGCACGACAACCGCTATGTCGCGTTGGCCCGCCTGGTTCGCCGCTACGGACGCTCCGACCTGCTGTCCGGAACCCAGCTCGACGAGTTCGACATCGACGACGAGACGCCGCTCGGCGACACCGAGCGCGCGCAGGCGTCCGCGGACGATCTGGAGAAGATGGGGCCGACGTTCATCAAGCTCGGGCAGCTGCTCTCGACGCGATTCGACCTGCTGCCCGCGTCGTACACGACCGCGCTGGAGCGGCTCCAGGACGAGG
>JAZQRG010000350.1:0-7021 GCA_045629445.1 Mycetocola sp.
CGACCACGTGAGGACGGATAGGCTGGGAGCATGTCGAGCGTTTTGCAGTTGAGTGACGTATCGGTCGTGCGCAATGGCCGTGCGATCGTGGATTCCGTGTCGTGGTCGGTTGATGCCGACCAGCGTTGGGTCGTTCTCGGCCCCAATGGTGCAGGGAAGACGACGGTGCTGCAGCTCGCGTCGACGCTCATGTATCCGAGCAGCGGTTCGGTCGAGATCCTCGACTCGACACTCGGCAAGACCGATGTATTCGAACTCCGTCCCCGGATCGGTATCGCGTCGACAGCGATGGCACGTCGGGTGCCCGCCGACGAGACAGTCCTCAACGTCGTGATGACCGCTGCATACTCCGTCACCGGTCGCTGGAACGAGGAATACGAGGACATCGACGTCAAGCGCGCCAAGCGTGTGCTGGCCGAGTGGCACCTCGACGAGCTTGCAGACCGCACGTTCGGCACCCTCAGCGATGGCGAGCAGAAGCGCGTTCAGATCGCGCGTGCCGTGATGACCGACCCGGAACTGCTGCTCCTGGACGAGCCGGCTGCGAGCCTCGACCTCGGATCACGCGAAGAACTCGTCGCGCTGCTCGGTGGTTATGCGCAGTCGGAGGGTTCGCCCGCCATCATCATGGTCACCCACCACGTTGAAGAGATTCCCGTCGGGTTCACCCACGCACTCCTCCTCAAAGACGGTGCGATCGTCGCGAGCGGTCCTCTGCGCGAAGCGCTGACGAGCGAGAGCCTGACCGCGACGTTCGGTCTTCCGATCGAACTAAGCGAGAACAACGGCCGATTCTCGGCGCGTGCCGAGTAACGCCCGCTATCTGGTAAAGTAGGTAGCTGGCCCGAGGGGCCACAAGCTTTCTTGCCGTACCGACGCTTACTGCTCCGGTGCAGCGCGAGACTGAAACAATCCACACGACTCACAAGGAAGTCCTCATGAAGACTGACATCCACCCCAACTACCAGGCTGTAGTTTTCCGCGACCTCGCTTCGGGCGCGACGTTCCTCACCCGTTCGACGGTGACGAGCTCGAAGACCATGGAGTGGGAAGACGGAACCACCTACCCGGTCATCGACGTTGAGATCTCGTCGGAGTCGCACCCGTTCTACACGGGCAAGCAGCGCATCATGGACTCCGCTGGTCGTGTCGAGAAGTTCAACCAGCGCTTCAAGGGTTTCGGCGCGTAGCCACAACTCATACGAAAAGACCCGCAACGCTCGTTGCGGGTCTTTTTTGTATGCCGGGCGGCAGGTCGATCAGGGCTCGCCCGGCGGCTGAGCGTGGCGCTCAGCGCAATACTCAGCGCACCGGCCAGCCTCCGGAAGCCACGTAGGTGGCGTCGCGGGTGCGGCGCATGTAGTCCTGGAAACTGTCTGACTGCTCCTTGCACCACCCCGCCTGAAGCGTGTGCAATTCGAGCGCGTCAATGTTGAGCGCGCTGGCGTGCGCTTTGGCGATGGCCTGAGCAACCCGACCGGCGGCGATGGCGTCTGCACCGGCATCGTGGGCATCGGTGAGTTCAACGCCGTAGAAGGCAGCTGCGGCCTCAAGCGTGCGCTTGCCCTTGCGGTATTTGTCGAGCGCCTTGTCGATGACGAGTGGGTCGATGACGGGGAGCGGGTCGAGAAGCGGCGGGATGCCATGGCGCAGCGCTTCATTGAACAGAAGCGACAGGTCATAGGGCGCGTTATAAATCACGACGGGGGTGCCTTCGTCGAAGAGTTCGCGCAGGGTTTCAACGATTTCGGAAACAACGATCCGCGCCGAGCGCCCGTATGAGCGCGCGAATTCCGTGGTGATGCCGTGAACGGCTGTCGCTTCGGCCGGGATCTCGATCTCGGGGTCGGAGATCCAGTCACGACGTCGAAGCACGGTGCCATCTTTGTCGAGAACACCAACGTTGGCGGACACGATGCGACTGGTCGTCACGTCTATTCCTGTGGTCTCCAGGTCGAAGACGGCGAGTGAGTCTGACCAGTGCTTGACCGCTGTTGTTTCCACATTTTTCACTCTAGGTGAGACGACCGACAGCCCCGCTCAGCCGTGCCGGTGTTGCGAAAACGGGGAGTCGCTGGGGCGAGCGATGTGCAGCCAGTAGAAGCTCTGGGTCGCGATGGTCAGCGTCACCTCGCCGTTCTCGTTGAATGGCGGGAACTCACCGCCTCCGAAGAG
Organism: Mycetocola sp.; assembly: GCA_045629445.1. Taxonomy (GTDB): domain Bacteria; phylum Actinomycetota; class Actinomycetes; order Actinomycetales; family Microbacteriaceae; genus Mycetocola_A. The sequence goes on from JAZQRG010000350.1 coordinate 2,176, forward strand.
GTCGAACAGGCGGCAACCGGCCAACTCCGGCGCAACGATCGTCGTTGCGACCGGGTGGTGCGAGAAGCTGAACACGCAGAGGATGTCTTCCTTCTCGTCGCCGATGTTGCCCCCGGCTCCCTTATAGCTCCGAACGAACGCGAGGACGGACTCGTGGTTTGCCGAGAGCACCTCGATGCTGCCGAGGCCGAACGCCGGATGGCCTCTCCGCACGTGGATGACGTTGCGGACCCAGTGCAGCAGCGACCGCGACTGCGCGAGCTGCGATTCAACATTGACGAGCGTGTAGTTGAAGACCAGCGACTGGACGATGGGCAGGTATAGCTTGCCGGGGTCGGCGGAGGAGAATCCGGCGTTGCGGTCAGGAGTCCACTGCATCGGGGTGCGGGACGAGTCCCTGTCGGCAAGCCAGATATTGTCGCCCATGCCGATTTCGTCTCCGTAGTAGATAAAGGGACTGCCGGGAAGCGAAAAGAGCAGGGCATGGGCAAGTTCGAGTTCGGCACGCGAGTTGTCCAGGAGGGGAGCGAGCCGGCGACGAATACCGATGTTTGCTCGCATGCGCGGATCGTATGCGTACCAGCCGTACATTGCCTGCCGGTAGTCCTCGCTGACCATTTCGAGCGTGAGCTCATCGTGGTTCCGAAGGAAGACCGCCCACCCGGCCCACTCAGGAACATCCTGTGTCTCAGACAACACCCGGGCCAGTTCTTCAGCCTGCTGGGAACGCAAGGAGTAGAAGATACGTGGCATGACCGGAAAATCGAAGGCCATATGGCATTCGGGTTCCTCATCGGTGCCGAAGTATTCGGCAACCTCACGAGGCCACTGGTTCGCTTCGGCGATGAGCACGCGTCCCGGGTATTCGAGGTCGACCATTGCGCGGAGCTTCTTCACAAAGTCGTGGGTCTTCGGCTCACCCTCACCGTTGCCCTCGTCGGATTCGTAAAGGTAAGGGATGGCATCCAGACGGATGCCATCGACGCCCATATCCAACCAGTAACGCACGGCATCGAAAATCGCGTCGTGGACGGCGGGGTTTTCGAAGTTGAGGTCGGGCTGGTGCGAGAAGAACCGGTGAAAGAAGAACTGGCGGCGAACCGGATCGAACGCCCAGTTGGAGTCTTCCGTGTCGGTGAAGATGATGCGGACGTCTGGCCACTTCTGATCGGTATCGCTCCAGACGTAGAAGTCACCGTATGGGCCGTCGGGATCCTCACGTGACTCGTGGAACCAGCGGTGCTGGTCGGAGGTGTGGTTGAGCGGCATGTCGATGATGATGCGCATGTTGCGCTCGTGTGCCTTCGTCACGAGGTCTTTGAACTCTTCAAGACTGCCGAACTCAGGCAGGATCGAGTGGTAATCAGAAACGTCGTATCCGCCGTCACGAAGCGGGGAGGAGTAAAACGGCGGAAGCCACAGCGCGTCCACACCCAGCCACTGGAGATAGTCGAGCCGTGTGGTCAGGCCCTGGAGGTCTCCCGCACCGTCGCCGTTGCTGTCGACATACGAGCGGACCATGACCTCGTAGAAAATTGCTCTGCGATACCAGAGGGGGTCCCTGGCGAGGCCGGGCAGTTGGATGGGAGCGGTGAAGGTCACGGATTTCCAATCACGTCTCGGTGCGGGTCGGTGACCCGCTGAGTCCTTCGCTCGAGTCTAAGCTCGCCGGCATCAGCTCAGCGGGAGCGACAGTGCCTAAACTGGGAACGCCATGACACCTCCTTCCCCATACTCCAGTCTTCTCGGCCGCATTCCCGTGACGAAGCGCCAGGTTTCGATCGGCGGGAGCGTGACCTCATACTGGGAGTACGGCACCCCGTCTGAGCGCCCGACGATCGTCATGGTGCACGGCTTTCGTGGCGACCACCACGGACTCGAACCGGATGTGGCTCACCTGCCCGGTTTCCATATGATCAGTCCCGACCTGCCCGGTTTTGGCGATTCGGAACCATTGCGCCCCAGCCCACACGACCTGGACGGCTATGCCGGTTGGCTGGAACGGTTCGTCAACGCCATCGAGTTCGAGAAACCACCCGTGATCCTGGGGCACTCGTTCGGTTCGATTGTTGTTTCTGCCGCTCTCGCACGGACGGGACTGTCGACAGACACACTCATTCTCGTGAATCCAATTGCGGCTCCTGCGCTTTCCGGGCCACGTGGCATCCTGACCCGTCTCGCCGTTCTCTACTACCAGCTTGGTGCGGTTCTGCCCGAGCGGCTCGGCTTTGCTCTGTTGCGCAATCGGATCATCGTTCGGGTAATGAGCGAGACGATGGCGAAGACCAGGAGCAAGTCGCTGCGGAAGTGGATCCACAGCGAACACGACAGGTACTTCAGTGCGTTCAGCGATCGGGCCGTCGTGCTCGAAGCGTTCAAGGCATCCGTTTCGAATGATGTGAGCGAATTCGCGGCGTCGATCGATGCCCGCACGCTGTTGATTGCCGCCGATCGTGACGACATCACACCGGTGAGTGCGCAGCACACCCTGGCTGAGCTGTTTCCGGATGCCGCGCTCGAGGTCATTCCCGATGTCGGGCACCTCATTCACTATGAAGTGCCGGCTCGGGCCGCAGCCCTCATCGAGGAATTTCTCGCACCGGAAGCGCGTGACGAGCCGCGGTCGGATGCCGATGAGGTGGCCAGGTGAAGCTTGTCATCGATTGTCGGTGGGTGACCGATCATGCTGACGACCAGCTCGCTCGGATGAGCATCGGGCTGATCCATGCGCTTGCAGAACGGCGTCGGTTCGTGATGCTCGTCGGACCGAAGACCCGGCTCGAGTCGTTGCCTGATCTGCCCTGGGAGCTCTTTCCGAGTCCGTTGAGCCCCCGTGAACTGCTGACCGGCAAGCGCCTTAATTCCATCGGGGCCGATGTGCTGTTTTCCCCAACGCCGACCTGGGGTGGCTGGCGACGCACCTATGGCCTCGTCATTGCCGGGGGAGTGCCCTCCGCTGGCCCTGATGCGAGTGCCTTCGAGCGATTGTTCCTGCTTCTCTGGCGCTTTCCGCTCACGCGAGCGGTCATGACACGTCGTGCTGACGTGATCGTTGGGGTGTCACGGGCGCAGCAGCGGAGCCTCATCACGGGCAGTGCGACGGGTCAGCCGGTTGTCACGCTTCAGGCCTCGGACACCGCGAGTGACGATGTTTCGGCCTGGCGTTCGTCGGCGGAGCAGCTCGAACAGGTTTTCATCGAGTTGGATAATTCGCGACGGAGCGCCCGGGCGAAGTAGGTGCCGGTTCTCAGAAGCTTGTTGCGGTCGTATCCGGCTTAGTAGGCTCGGCCCATGACTAGTTCTTCAGCGCAGGCGACTCCATTTGCACCCTGGCTCTGGGTGGTGGCTGTGTTGTGGTCCGCTCTGGTGGTGGGCGCTGGACTGTGGATTGCGGTCTCGACAGGGCAATGGATTGCGGTCCTCCTTGCGCTCGGACTGGCGGCCCCGATCGACGTCATGCTGATTCGCCGGTGGAGTCGAGTGAATAAGGCTCACTCAGGTCTATAGTACGTATGTTCGATACAGCGCCGGTCTTGGGAACTTCTTGCTCGAATCAATGTCAGTGGTCTGGTGTTGACTTGTGGTATGGAAAACAACGACAGAGCCGTCGGTCCTCCCGGCGATGAGCACCACGATCCGCCTGATATCCCACCGGATGGCAGACCTGCGGGCGCTGAGACTCCCGATGCCGTCACGGCCGATCCGCTGAGCTCGAGTGGCGAGCACCTCGCTGAGGAAGGCGCTCCGCTGGGAGGCGCGTTAACAAATCCGACCGCAACGGTCGATTCGGTGGACCCGGAGTTTGAGCCACAGGTCGAGCCAGCGGGCGGGGTCCGTCATGAACCGGAGCCCGAGATTGGGGAGCCGAAATCCGATTCAGACAACGAGGCCGCGCCGGAGTTCGACCCGGAGTCTCGCCCTCAGCCTGAGTCGGACTCCAGCACCGAGCCAGAGCCCGAGCGCGAGCCGCAAGCTGAGCCGACGGTATACGCAAAGATCGCGGACACCTGCACCGCCCTGGTGGATGCGGTGGCGCAGGTGGAGAAACTGGAAGCCCGTCAGGCGGCGTGGAAGGCGGAGTTCATTGATCAGGCCCGCACCCTCGCCCTCGCCGCGGAAGAAGGAGTGCTCGTCACCGCACGGTCGCAGAGCAAGGCGCAGCGTCAGGATCTCGCGTTGCGGTCGTTCATCGCGGAACTGGCGTGCACGTTGCGGGTTGCCGAACGCACAGCGACGGCGCTGGTCGAGGAAAGCGGAGCTCTGCTGCACCGGTTGCCGGTGACCTTGGGTGCGTTGCGGGAGGGTGAAATCTCCTACCGGCACGCGCAGGTGCTGGTCGATCAGGTCAGCACCTTGGCCGACGAGGCGGCGGCCGACTTGGAGCAGCGGGCGATACCGTTTGCGCGGACGATGACGGTGTCTAGGTTCCGGCAGAAAGCCCGGATGCTGCGGGAACGGTTGTGTCCGGAGTCCGCGGTTGCCCGCTGCCGGAAGTCGGTGACCGATCGGCGAGTGGAACTGATCCCGGCGCCGGACGGGATGGCCTGGCTGAACCTGTTCACCACCGCCCCGGCTGCAGAGACCATCTTTGACACCATCCGGACCCAGTCGATGCGGTTGCAGTCGCCGGTGGAAGCCCGGACCCTGTCCCAGTTGGATGCGGATGTGGTGTTCGCAGCGATGATGGAAGCGTTCACCGGCGAATACACCCTGCCCGACCCAACCGGCACCCGCGTGTTCGGCACCGGCCTCGGCATCCGCAACCCCTACACCGACCCGTCTGCCACACCGACCGACTGGCCAGCAGTCGACCGTGACTCCGTACCAGTGCCTTCGGCATCAGCTT
>JAZQRG010000351.1:0-3371 GCA_045629445.1 Mycetocola sp.
GGTTGTCAATGAGTCGCGTGGCGCCCACCCTGGCCGCGATGAGCGCGAGCGCGTCGCCCGAGTAGTCCGCGTCAACCGGTGCGAACGTCGCCGGATCGACGACGGCGAAGTAGTCGAGATCGACGAGCGGTTCGCTCTCAATCACGGCGTGCGCCGCGGCGAGAGCAGCGTCGACGCCGCGAGGTCCAGCGGGTGCCGCAGCCTCGAGCGCACGCCACAGCGCGGGTGCCGCGGTGCGCTCTGATTCGGAGAGGAACGCGTTCCGGCTCGAAAGGGCGAGGCCGTCAGCGGCGCGCACCGTCGAAACGCCGTGCACCTCGAGGGGAAAGTTGAGGTCGCGGACCATCCGCTTCACCAGGAACAGTTGCTGGCCGTCCTTCTCACCGAACACAGCAACGTCCGGTGACACGATGTGGAAGAGCTTGGACACGACGGTCAGCATTCCGTCGAAGTGGCCGGGGCGGGTGCGCCCTTCGAGTTCGGACCCGACAGCGCCAGCGGTCACGCGCGTTGCGATGTCGCCGTCCGGATACATCTCCGCCGCCGTCGGCGCGAAGACCAGGTGCACGCCCACCTCGGCGAGTTTCGCCGTGTCGCGCTCGAGCGTCCGCGGATAGGTCGAGAGGTCCTCGTTCGAGCCGAACTGGAGCGGATTCACGAAGATCGACACGACGACAATGTCACCGAGGGTCTTCGCGTGATTCACGAGCGCGAGGTGGCCGTCGTGCAGCGCACCCATCGTCGGCACAAGCACGACCCGAGGCTTCGAGATCCCGTGTTCGGCCGCCTCGCGGCGGGCGTCGTCAATGCGTGTGCGGATACTCGTAATGCTGTCGGTCACTCCCCGATGGTACCCGCTGGCTGGCTAGAGCTCGTCGCCGTCCGCGAAAGGAGGCTCGAGAGCATCCGGCCTCGAGGTTTCACGCAGCGCGTTGTCAACCGACGACCGCACGAGCGACGAGAGGAACCCGCCGGGGTGCTCAACACCGATCTCGGAGAGGATGCCGGTGGCCTGGGAGACGATGGACCTCGAGAACGCCGTTGCGATTTCGATCGCCTCAGCGTACGCGGCGCGGTCCGCCTCGGCCACGATCACCGGTTCTCCACCCATCTCGACGACGAGGGCCTGGCCAATCGGCTGGACCGGCGCTGGCGCTGTCACGGCGAACCAGGTTTCGTGCAGCCGGGAGAGGTCGATGCTCGTTCCGGTGAAGTCCATGGCCGGGTGGATCGCAATCGGGATTGCACCGAGCGCCTGCGCCGGAGCGAGGACACCGGTGCCGTACCCGGGCGAGGTGTGCACGACAAGCTGTCCTGGGCGCCAGCTCCCGCTCGCGGCGAGTCCCTCGACGAGAGCGGGCAGTTCAGCGTCGGGCACGGCGAGGATGACGAGTTCGCTTCGTTCGACAATGGCGGGGATCTCGAGGATAGGGACGGACGGAAGGATCGCCTCTGCCCGATCCCTGCTCGCTGTCGAAATGGCGCTGATCCCGATGATCGCGTGCCCGGCGCCGGCGAGTGCCGCGCCGAGAATAGGGCCAACGCGCCCGGCGCCGATGATGCCGATGCCGAGTCGCCCGGCTCTCTGGCTCACGCTGAAACCCGGTTCTCAGCCCACCGGTGGCTGTGGTCGGCCGCTGATGCCTCGACGGCACCGTTCGAGACTCGCTCGAACAGCCGAATGGCTTCATCCGATCCGATCGCGGGCAGTGTTGGCGTGATCGGCCCTGCGACGGTGTGCACGCGAGCGGATGCAAGGCGGAACGCCCGCTCGAGCGGCCCCTGCGACACGGCGATACTCTGCATTCGAGCGAGCGGGAGAAGATCGAGCTTGCGCCAGATAACGCCGCGTCGGAACAGCAGGAGGCCGTCGTGAATGGCGTAACCGGTCCGTCGCCACGCGAGCGGATTGATCCACCGGGCGCGACGCGGAGCGAGGGTAAAGCCGGACCGGTGCGGCTCGCGGAATGCGCTTGTGAGTTCGGCGAGCGCGGCATCAGCGTGAACGTCGTCGAGGATGAGCTCAAGCACCCGAGCGACGTCAGTGAGGTTGCCGACGGGCATGATCGTCGTGTTGCCTTTGCCGCTCATGGCAGCTTCCGCTGACAGGCCCGCCTTGTTGATCTTCACCTGCCACCAGTCGAACGGTCGCCACAGCACCGACTGTGAGATCTCTACAGCGTGGATCCGACCGGGCGGGAGGGTGTCGTTGCTCGTCGAGAGCAAGCCGAAGCCGACCCGAACACCCGACGGCGTCTTCGCGATGCTGTAGCGCAGCGACTTCATCACCGTGGACGAGTAGTAGCTGAGGAAACCGATGACGCTCGGCACAAACCAGAACAGCGCCCAGATCTGGCCGTTGACGAGCGAAACGATGAGGACGACGGCGAGGACGACGAGGAACACCGTTCCACCGCTCAACAGCGTCGATCCGATCAGCCGGGGAATCGAGATGCGCACGACGGATTCGGGCGGTGCAGCGGAAGGATCCAGCTCCGGGGCCAGGAACTCGTGAACTCGCTCGGTGACGAGTCGGGTGAGTGCCGGGTCAACGGACGCCTCGACCCCATCGGGCCCGACGGTCGGCCGGGGCGCTACCCCGGCCTCGGCAAGCTTGACCCCGCTCGCGAGGGTGAGAACGTCGCGACGGAGGTTATCGGCGTCGCGGGAGTACAGGTACTCGAGCTTGACGCTCGCGTCCTGCCCGGCGACGCTCACGTCCATCTTTGCCGCACCGAACAGCCGGGGCAGGAACGGTCGGTTGATGCCGACGCCCTGGATCCGGTCAAGTTTGGCCTTGCGGTGGGTGCGGAAGAGGATGCCGCTCCTGACCTCGACCGCTTCGTCGGTGACCCGGAAGGTGTGCATCCGCCACGAGAGGAAGAACCCACCAATGATGAAGAGAAGGATGACGAAGACGCCCAACAGCGCGAAGCCGACGTACCCGTGTTCCCAGACGTAGGTGAGCGGGTCATATCCGTTCACCTCGCCTTCGCTGGGAAGGAAGATCTCGACGAGGCGCTCCCGCAGGTTCGCGACGACGAAACCGGCGATCGCGATGAAGGCGATACCGCCTTTGAGGAGCGGGGTGGCCGGGTGCAGCCGGTGCCATTCGCCGTCGGTGAGGCTTCGTGACGTCCCGGTCGAGGACGGGACTCTCGTCAGTTCAGGCTGGCCAGCGGCATCCGTCGTCGACTTCTCCGCCGAATTCAGGGGTGGCTCCGGTGAGCGCTCGGGCACACCGACAGGACCGTGCTCGTCGCTCACAGCCCTGTCCGTCTGCTTTCGGCGACGGCAACGAGGTGGTCGCGGAGGCTTTCGGCCTCCTCGATCGGCAGCCCTGGGACGATGATCGCTGTCGCGGCTGATGC
>JAZQRG010000352.1:0-2591 GCA_045629445.1 Mycetocola sp.
GGACGTTGCCATCGCGTTCCCTGTGTCATGAAAGCCGTTGGTGAAGTCGAATCCAAGTGCGGTGATGACGAGCAGCACGAGGATCAACATTTCTGCGCTCATGCTGAATATTCTGCGGTCGACGTGGCGGAATCGCCTAAACGGTGACAGATCTGAAACACGGCCTGACCAGCGGTTAGCTTCGCTCCATAAATATGTTCATTCACTGTTCACCTTGGTGCCGCTCCCCGGGACGGGGCTGAAGCGGGTTCAGGGTGATGTGACACACTTTTCGAAACCTGTCTCGTAGATCTACGCGGCTCTTTGGGAGGACACATATGAAGATCGGAATGGGCATCAACTACTCGGGGGATTTTGCCGAGACGATCAACAATCTTGTCGACTTCGAAAGGGTTGGCCTCGACCGGATCACGGTTCCGGAAGCGTACAGCTTCGACGCCGTCAGTCAGCTCGGTTTCATCGCAGCCAAGACGACGACCTTGGAACTGGCAACCGGCATCTTGCCGATGTACACGCGCACACCGACGAACCTGGCAATGACCGCAGCCGGTCTCGACTACATCTCCAACGGGCGCTTCGTGATGGGCATCGGCGCGTCCGGGCCGCAGGTGGTCGAGGGCTTTCACGGTGTGAAGTACGACGCCCCGGTCGGTCGCGCGCGTGAGACCGCCGAGATCTGCCGGATGGTCTGGCGCCGCGAGCGGACCGAGTACAACGGCAAGTACTACAAGCTGCCGTTGTCGAAGGAAGACGGCGGGACCGGACTCGGCAAGCCTCTCAAGCTCATCAACCATCCGATTCGCGAGCGGATCCCGATGTTGCTCGCCGCCATCGGCCCCAAGAACGTCGAACTCGCGGCCGAGATGTTCGAGGAATGGCAGCCGATCTTCCTGCATCCCGAGCACCTGGCCACCGTTTTCGGTGAATCGCTCGCCAAGGGCAACGCCAAGCGCGACCCCTCACTCGGCAAGCTGGGGGTCTCGGCGACCGTCACGGCACTGATCACCGACGACAAAGATGAGCAGAAGAACGCTCTCGAAATGGTCAAGCACCACTCGGCGCTGTACATCGGCGGCATGGGTGCGCGCGGCAAGAACTTCTACAACGACCTCGCAGTGCGTTACGGCTACGCCGACGCGGCCAAGAAGGTCCAGGACCTCTATCTCGACGGCAAGAAGGCCGAAGCGGCCGCGGCGATCCCGGATGAGCTGGCGTCCGGTATGTCGCTGATCGGTCCGGCGAGCTACGTCAAAGAGCGTCTGGCCGCGTTCGACGAGGCAGGCCTGAGCATGCTGCTCGTCGGCTCACCCGCCCCGACCCACGAGGCCCGTGTCGACCAGATCCGGCAGCTCAAAGAATTCACCAGCTGATCTGATCTCCGCTCAGTTTTCTCACGCTCGCGAGGTCTGCAGGCCGCGCGAGCGTGAGAACGGTGAGCGAGAAGGTCAACGTAGTCGTTGATGACCACGTCGGTGGCAGTCTGACCGGGCTTCATCGATCCACCACCGTATTTCATCAGGCCGTCGAACTCGCCAACGAGCCGTCCGTCCCAGTCGAAGTCGGTGCGGGCGACGAATCTGCCGTCCGCGGAGTAGAAACGGTGCTGCAGGCGGGGCTCGGGAATGTCGGGGCACGCAAGCATCTGGGCGCGACTCCACGACTCGCCGACGCTCTCCGACAAGGGATTCGCACAGGCGAGAGCGCGCCGGGCGCCTCCGACACCGCGTTTACCGCGTCGGCCGTCGATCAAGGCGGTGAGCCGCTCGGGGTCGGCGTCGAGTCGCAGTGCCCCGTCGAATGCGGCCAGAGCCTGTGCGAACGTTCCCGCCCGCGCGGTATCGACAGCAGTACGTTCGATTGTGGTAACCGCCAGGCCATCGATCTCGGTGAGGTCGCCAGGCAGTAATAGTCCCGAATGCACGTGCCGTCGGGGTTCGATACGTCCTCCGCCGTCGCGCCCGTTTGTCAGATGCACTCTGTCGTAAGAAGGTTGCAGCGTCGGCAGGCGATGTAGAAGGGCGGCGGATTGGTGCGAAACGGGCATGGCCTCGCCGCAACTGCGTACCGCGGCGATGACACGCAGGCGTGCCAGCCCGTCCGGCGTGAATCGGTGAATGGCAGATACGTACACACCCGGCCAGATGCGGAGCAGTTGTCCGCTGTGTACTGCGCGCTTGATCTCCTGGTCGCTATGCCCCTGCGCTGTTGCCGTCGAGCGCCAGATCAGGCCATCGTTGTCCTCGGTGAAGTCCCCCATGCGATGACCATGCGGGATCTGCCTCGACGGAGCCGGTTGGATGAGCCCAGTTCCGCTCGACTTGTGGATGAGTCCAGGAATTGGGGACGACTGCCCCCGCTCATTGTTCTCACTCACGCTCGCTCTGCAGGCCGAGCGAGCGTGAGAAGAGCGCGCGGCTATTCGAACTGGGACTTGTACATGATGGCGTAGCGGCCGCCGTGCTTGAGGAGTTCGGTGTGGGTGCCCTGTTCGGTCACCACGCCGGCCTCCACGACGGCGATACTGTCGGCTTCCCGGATCGTCGACAGTCGATGTGCGACAACGATTGTGGTCGTACGATCCTGCAGGGTCT
>JAZQRG010000353.1:0-6727 GCA_045629445.1 Mycetocola sp.
ACTCCTTGTCGACCAGCACGGTCTTCGCATCTCCGGCGAGCGCGGCCACCGTGACCGCTGGAGACGTGAGGGTGCCGTCGATGGAGTTCCATGGCAACCCGACAGCCCGGTACTCGACGGTGAAGGCGACAATCACCGTAACGGCGTAGACGCCCGTTTCTGCGAACACGTGACTCGTGGCCGTCGGGGAGAACTCTGGCAAGCCGAGTTCGGCCCAGCTCGAGCCGGGAACCGAGGTGCGGAGGCTCGATCCGTCGCCCCAGCTCCAGGAGTAGCTTGCCGGTGTGAAACGGACCTCGATCGGAACGTCAAACAGAGAACCCGGTTGCACGTGCCGGCTCGTCTCAGCGATGAAGTTTGCGGGCAAGCCGATCAGGAGCCATCCGTCGGGTTCCATCGTCAGAGTGGGGGCAGCCGGTCGGAATCGGGCGAGATCGCTCAACGTCACCACTTCGGGAAGACAGAGCGCTCCGGAAACGCATTGCAGGTCACGGTCGATCGCGCCGGGGCCGTCAGACCCATCCGGGTTGCCGTTGTCACCAGCTCCGTCGTCGACGTTCCCTCCCCCGCCGTCGTTGCCTCCGCCCCCTCCGTTGCCGCCGCCGTTGTTCTGATCGCCCCGGATGACGGCCTCGCCGTTTTCCAACCCACCGGTTGCGCAAGTACCAAGTTTCACTTCTATCGGTGTGCAAGTACGAAGAATGGCGGCTGCGGATGGCTCAACGAGGCCAATTGCAAGCACTAATGCCAACGCCACCCCTAGCAAGGATCCGGACCGGACCATACGTCACTCCTAGCCACCAAAAGCGATGGCGACGGCTCAGCCGTCACCGCGAATTCGACCTCAAGCCGCGTTCGACTTCGCCGGTCGGTGGGTGTCACATCTGCCCCACCGGAATCGAGGACGCGGACCTGCGAAACATCGAGGCAAGTCTGGATAGTCGTTGTCGAGACTCTGTCCGTATCCACAAGTGTCGTCTGGTCGAATGACGACGAACCACTGGTCCGATAGCCCCCCTCGACCAGCCCCTGGATACCGGCCATCTCGGACGCCCAGAATGCATCAGTAACGAGCGGTTGTATTCTTTCGGGATTCTGCCCGCCATCTGCTGAGACCGCGTCTGAGACTGCCAGATATTCCTGGTAGGTATCGGTCGCCGCCGCGAGCGCCTCTTCCTCAGACGCGAAGATGGTTGTCGCTGTGGGAGTGGGCTTCGGAGATGGCGGGGCGCAGGCGACAAGGGATACCGTGCCCACGACCGTGATGACGGATGCGGTAATCGCGCGTCGAAGCATCCGTCGCTGGGTTCGTGCGCCGAATTCCATGCAGTCACGCTAGGGCAATTCACCTGATCGCGCTGAGGTTATCCACAGGCCGGTCGCCGCCGGATAGCCTTGGAAGACGCAACGAGGAACACCCGTTGCCGGAGGGACGCGAAATGACGGTGCACGGCTCATGGCAACGAGCGGCGGAGGGCGCAGGCCTGCTGCGTCCCGATGGCTCGATCGCCGCCACAATCTTCGCCGAGATGAGTGCACTCGCCGCGTCGACAGGAGCAATCAACCTCGGCCAGGGATTTCCGGATGAGGATGGCCCCGAGGAAGTGCTCGCGTCGGCACGGCGCGCGATCAGCGACGGAGTGAACCAGTACCCACCGGGGCGCGGCACTCTCGAGCTGCGCGAGGCGATCGCTGATCACCAGAAGCGGTTCTACGGCATCAGCACGAACCCGGACACAGACGTTCTCGTGACCGCCGGTGCAACAGAGGCGCTGGCGGCCACGATTCTCGCCCTTACCGAGGCAGATGACGAGGTACTCACGTTCGAGCCGTTCTACGACGCATATGGCGGCCTCATCGCTCTCGGCAGCGCCAGGCACACGACGGTTCAGTTGCGGTGGCCGGATTTCCAACCCGACCATGATCAGTTGCGGCGGGCGGTCAGCGACCGGACCCGGATCATCCTCGTCAACAATCCGCACAACCCGACCGGGTCCGTTCTCTCCCGGGAAACCCTCGAACTGATCGTCGAACTCGCCCACGAGCACGACGCCATCATCGTGACCGACGAGGTCTATGAACACCTGACGTTCGGCGTCGGCCATATTCCCATCGCGAGCCTCCCTGGCGCCTGGGACCGAACGGTCACCATCTCGTCGGGTGGGAAGACGTTCAATACGACGGGTTGGAAGATCGGCTGGGCTGTGGGCCCGTCGTCCCTCATCACCGCCATCACGACGGTCAAGCAGTTCCTCACCTATGTGAACGGAGCACCCTTCCAACCGGCAATCGCGACGGGGCTCCGGCTCGGTGACGACTACTTCAGGGGCCTCGCCGCCGACCTGCAACGAAAACGCGACGTGCTGGCATCCGGTCTTCGCGCAGCAGGATTCTCCCTGTCGCGACCGGACGGGTCGTACTTCATCGTTGCGGATGCCGCGGCGTTAGGTTTCGAGGACGCCGCCGAATTCTGCCGGCGGCTTCCCGGTCTCGCCGGAGTGGTTGCCGTCCCGCTTGGCGCGTTCGTCAGCGCAGAGCACCTCGGCGATTATGCCTCCCTCGTGCGGTTTGCGTTCTGCAAGAAGGTGGACGTGCTCGAGCAGGCCGCAGTTCAACTTGCGAGGCTCGGCCGCTGACGATCGTCGCTTAGGTACGTGGAACGACGCCGAACCGGCGCAGCTTGAGTGCCGGGTTCGATGTGCGCACCTCGGCGATCCGCGACGCGGACGCGAAGGCGACAGCGACATCCGTCTCGATTCCGATGCCAGCGACATGGACGCCCGCGGGGTCAACGATCATGCTGTTGCCGACGCCGATGGGCGGCGTGTGGTCCGCACCGGCGACGTAGACGGTGTTCTCGATTGCCCTCGCCGTGATCAGAGTTCGCCAGTGGTGCTCCTTGAGCGGGCCTCGCACCCACTCGGCAGGCACGAGCACCACGTCGGCACCTGCGTCGACGATGCGTCTGGTGACTTCAGGAAAACGGATGTCGTAACAGGTCTGGATACCGAATCGAAGGCCCCCTGCGGTGAACGTCTCTGGATCCGTCAGCTCGCCGGCCGCCACGTAGTCGCTTTCGGTCTGCCCGAAAGCGTCGTAGAGATGTTGCTTTCGATAGGTTGCGACGATTTCGGATTGCGGGGATACAGCCACGACAGTGTTCGAGAACCTCGTCGTGTCGTTGGTGCGCTCCGCCATCCCGGCCACCAGATGGATTCCGAAATCCTGCGCGATACCAGCGACTGTTTCTATGAAGATCCCGTCAAGCGGCTCCGCCCTCGCCACAAGTTCAGGTCCCATCGGGTCGATAAACGCGCTGGAATACTCGGGAAACACAACCACCGTCGCTCCCCGCTCCGCCGCGCGCTCGGCAAGGCGACGAATGTCCAGCAGGTTTGAGTCGACGTGAGGACCCGGGCTGAACTGTGCAACTGCGATGCCTACGGGAGCGTGCTCGGTCATGCGCCCAGCTTAGACAGCGAGAGCAGATTCGGCATGGATGCGCATTATTTGGCCCCGGTCGTGCAGAATGATTCCCATGGGATACCTCGTCTACGGCGATGGCACGGAATACGAAATCGATGACCGCGCCCTCGCACACCTCAAGATCGTCATTGGCTCGAAACTCCGTCGTCAGGAGGGCTTCTTCGTCAGCTGGGAGCACCGGCCCGAAGACGGATCCGGCCGGGTCTCCATCTGGGTGTCTCCTGCCATCCCCCTTCAGTTCCGTTTCGTCGGCAGCAAGGCGCCTCAACTCAACCGCCACTGGCTCGAAGTCCTTGCGGATTCGTCATTCGGACCGCGCGGTCTCCACCTGGTGAGCGAGGCAGAAGCCGACAAGATGCCTCCAGTGCGAGCAGGGGCAGGGACCTAAGTCCTCCTAGGCACCGGACCCGCCCTCATTGGGGGCATTCCCACGAAAAGTTAGCGATGTCTTGCAAGACACCGCAGAACGCACACGTTCTTGATGGTTTTCTGTCCAAGAACGGTGCGTTCTTTCATTTCTGGTGTTATGGATTTGTTACAAATCTCGCCAGCAAGATGCAATTAAGGGCAAACTAACGTAATCTGGGGCGAGTCCAACGGCCCTCTCTAGTGCCATTAGACCCTGGGTGAAGCGCCTTTCGTCGTTTCCTCACCCGGTGAAGCTCGAATCATGTGGAATGACGACGAACAACCCGAACTCTTACCTAGGCCCGGAGAAAACCACTTTGGCGAATACTGCTGCCCCCCAGCCCTCGGACGGCCAGACGACCCCACGAGGCGATCAGCAGCAGTCACCCACCCCCGAAGCCTTCACGAGCCGCCGCAGCCGCAGAATGCAGGCCGCCCTCGAAGCCGAAGTTGCCCTTCAGGCCGAGCAAGCTGCCCTTGAGGCCGAAAGGGTCGCCACCACGTCGAAGGCTCCGGAGGATGCGCCACTTCTGCGTCGTCGTCGTAACCGCCCCGCCGCTCCCACGACCGCCGCGCCGGCCACGGACGAGTCGGCAGAAACCACGACCGTTTTCCCTCCGGCCGCCCCCAAGGACGCAGAGCCACAGCCGGTAACGATCGACGAGATCCTCCTTCCCACCCCGGCCTGGGCAGGCGGTTCGAACTCCGACTCACCAGTAGAAGCCGTGACACCGCCAGCTGCGGAAACGAGTGACGAGCGCACCGAGCTTCCCGTACTCGCCAACGACAGCTGCGCCTTCCTCGCCGCAGCGTTCATCGCTCCTCCGACATCCGCTCATCCTCCGCGCGCCACCGCCCGCAGGTTGTCTTCGGAGACGGCCATCAACTCGGTTGTGCCAGCATCATCGGTCGCCAGGGACACCGAGAACGTGCTCCCAAGCGAACGCAAGAGCCGCTGGAACTCCCTTCGCTCGACGGGCATTGTTGCCCTCGCGATACCGGGACTCCTCGCTACCGTCGCTCTGCCCGCATACGCGTTCGGTCCGGCCGACGGAGCCGTCGCCGACGCAAACAGCCAGCTGGCCAGCAGCTCCATCCAGGGCCAGTCGCTCACGGTAAGCGACGACGTCACTCTCGCAGAGCTTGAGCGCGACGGATACTCCGCGACCACCTCTGAAGAACTTGACGCCGCATACGCGAAGAGCACATACATCTTCGACAACGCGACCTCACTCGCCGCGTACCTCGCTCCGTCTGCGAGCGGCTGGTGGCGACCACTCCCCGGCGCCATCACCTCCAAGTACGGCCCCCGCGGACTCATCTGCAATAGCGTCGGATGCTCCAACTCCTTCCACGAGGGAATGGACTTCGGCGGTGCGTGCGGAACGCCGATCAAGGCAACAGCTGCGGGCCGCGTGACGTTCGTCGGTAACGCAGGTGCGTACGGAAACCGGGTCATCATCGACCACGGCGACGGTGTCGAGACGATCTACGGCCACCTCTTGAGCGGCTCGTACACGGTCGCTGTCGGTGACACCGTTGCCGGTGGCGACGTCATCGCCGAAGTAGGTGCGACCGGAGTCGTCAGCGGCTGCCACCTCGACCTCAAGGTCAACGTCGACGGCGAGCACACCAACCCGGCTCCCTTCCTGCGCGAAAAAGGCGTCGTCGTCTAACTCGGGCCCTGCGCTGGTTGGCTCGGCTCGCTGAGCCGTCATCTTCCGACGCTCCGTCTGCGTCACGCATCGCTGTGCCGTCATTGGCGGCCATTCCCTGACGGCTACGCAGACGTTCGTGTGTTCGTCGTCACGTTGCACACCGAAGCCTGAGTACGCCGACGCCGTCGACGGACCACAGCCGCCGCTCTCCGGCGACGTCAGACGTCAGGACAGCCCGCTGCGTGCCACCGTCGTCATTGCCGCGCCACGCAGCGTCCAGGCAGCCGTTGGCACCACGTACCCAGCCAGCGATACGCCCGATGACTACCCGCCGGGTAAAGAAAAAGGCCCGGAATCTCAACGATTCCGGGCCTTTATTGTTGCGGGGGCAGGATTTGAACCTACGACCTCTGGGTTATGAGCCCAGCGAGCTACCGAACTGCTCCACCCCGCGGCACAAGAAGAGACTCTATCACCGGAATCACTGGCGCGCCAATCGAGGCCGCCGCCCGCGCGGTGCGCCATCCGCTCTCGCGTCGTCGGGGAGCCACACGAGATTCCTCGCTGAATCGATTCGTCCCGGAGGGGCGTCCTGCGAGCCCGGGAACGACCCTGACGGCCGTCTCGATCCGTCCAACAACCCTTCGGGGCACCTCGGTGGAGGGAGCACGCACACGGCATCCGTTCGGCTCGTTAAAAGAGGAAGGGGGGCCGATCAGATGATCGGCGCCCCTTCCATGGTTCGCGCTTAGCCGTCGATGAGGGCGATCGCCTCGGCCAGGGCATCAGAGAGTCGCTTGTCGGCTTCGCCGTAAGCGGTCCAGTCTCCGGCCTGGAGAGCAGCGTCACGCTCCGCCATCGCCGTCCGAGCCTCGTCAAGAGCCGCCTTGATTGCGGCATCGACTACCGGGTCGCCGGTCTCTGTACCGCCGCCGGCATCAGTGCCACCGTCACCAGCGTCTGTCTCGCCGTCGGTACCCTCTTCGGGAACCACCGGGTCATCGGTCGGAGGCGTGTTGGTGTCGCCGGCTGTCGCACCGGAGTTACCACCAAACAGTGAGTCGAGCGCTTCATCGAGTGTGTTCTCGAACGCGATCTGGTCGCCAAATGCCACAAGCACCTTCTGGAGCAGCGGGTAGCTCGTCTCACCGGTCGACTGGACGTACACCGGCTGG
>JAZQRG010000354.1:0-6157 GCA_045629445.1 Mycetocola sp.
CGCTCTCCGTCTCAGCAGCTACCTCGCGGTTCTCTTCCTCTTCCTCCCGGTCGGAATGGCCTTCGCCTTCCTCGGGGTTCAGATGGCTGTCTTCGGCGTCTACATGGGTGCGTCATTCGCACCGAACCACAAGGGGATGCCCTTGATTCAGGAGGGCGCGAAGGTTGACTTCCTCTCCAAGCAGGTTCTCACCAGCCGCAACATCCGCGGGTTTGGTATGAGCTACTTCATGGGCGGACTCAACTACCAGATCGAGCACCACCTGTTCCCGAGCATGCCTCGCCCGCACCTCAAGCACGCGCGCGACATCGTGATTGAGCACTGCAAGAACCTCGGTATTCCATACACCGAGACGACTCTCGTTCGCTCGTACGCCATCGTCATCGACTACCTGAACCGCGTCGGCCTCTCGGCACGCGATCCATTCGATTGCCCGATGGTCAATCAGTTCCGCCGCCCCTAAACGGATCGGCTCTCGGCCAATACCCCCGCGGATGATTCTGTCGCCACGGGGGTATTGCTCTATCTATACATCGATGTAAAGCTGTAATCCCTCACAAAGGAGTGTTGGATGCAACGACCACAGTTTTCTTCAGGTTCGCCTCTCTCACGCCGCTCGGTCCTGCTTGGAGGGGCCGCCGCTGTCGGTGGCGCAGCCCTTCTTCCCAGCCTGACCGGTTGTGCGACAGCGGGGAGCGCCGGGAGCTATCCGCTCAAGTTCTGGCATCTGCTTTCCGGTGGTGACGGAATCGTCATGGCCGGACTGGTTGACGCGGCGAACGAGTCCAATCCCGAGTTCTATGCGGCGCAAACTGTACTCGCATGGGGAACGCCGTACTACACCAAGCTCGCGATGGCATCCGTCGGCGGTCGGGCGCCCGATGTTGCGATCA
The DNA here is from genome assembly GCA_045629445.1 of Mycetocola sp. GTDB lineage: Bacteria > Actinomycetota > Actinomycetes > Actinomycetales > Microbacteriaceae > Mycetocola_A. The sequence continues at coordinate 894 of JAZQRG010000354.1, forward strand.
TGCACGCCTCGCGTCTCCCCGGCTACGCGCCCGGTGGCCTGCTCGACCCGTGGGATACGGAACTCCTTGCCGAGTTCGGCGTTACCGAGGAGGACTTTCCTCCTCGCGTCTGGGAGAAGGGGATCATCGACGGCAAGCTCTACTCAGTTGCCCTCGACGCCCACCCGTTCATCCTTATGTACAACACGGACATCGCTGAGCAGGCGGGGGCGCTCGGGCCTGACGGACAACTCGTGGAAATCACGTCTCCCGAACAATTCCTCGAGGTCGCGAGGGCGATGCAGGCGGTGACGGGTAAACACGGCCTGTCATACGGCTACCTCGGTGACGGCGCCCAAATGTGGCGGCTCTTCTATACCTTCTACAAGCAGCTGGGCGCTGACATGGTGCTCGAGAACGGCAAGGAGGCTCAGGTCGATGAAGAAGCGGCAGTGACAGCGCTGACGTTTATTCAGCAACTTCTCGATGGAACCATTGCCACGTCGAGTGGTGACTACGCGACAGCGGTTGCAGAGTTTGTCAACGGCGAGAGCGGCATGTTCTTCACCGGGGTGTGGGAGCTGCCAACAGCGCAGAACGCTGGCTTCGCATTTGACGCGCAGCCCATCCCGACACTGTTCGGTACCCCGGCGGCATACGCCGATTCACACGCATTCGTTCTCCCGCACCAGGCCGATCCCGATGAGAATAAGCGGCGTGAGGTGTACCGGTTCGTTTCCGAGCTGTTCAAGGGGTCAATCGATTGGGCAGGGGCCGGCCACATACCCGGCTATCTGCCGGTAGTGCAGAGCGATGAATACGCCGACCTCATGCCGCAGGCTCACTACGCTGCGGCGGCAGAGGTCCTCAATTATGATCCCGCCGCGTGGTTTACCGGTTCGGGATCAGATTTCCAGACGTACTTCGCGGAGAACGTCCAGGGCGTTTTTCTTGACGGTAGCGACCCGGTTGAGGGCATCAGGGGCTTCGTTCGACGGCTCAACGTCCTCCTCGCCAAGCCCAACCCGGTTGCCGGGTCCTGAGGACGGAGTTCGACGTGACGACATCAGCAGTCAATAACCGCGTTCAGGTCACTACGGTGGCAAAGGGTGACACGAAAGCCGCGCGCAAACGCAAAGACAACCTTGCAGGGTGGGCGTTCTTCGCGCCGTTCGGCGTCTTCTTTGCGCTGTTCCTGGTCTGGCCGATCATCTACGGCCTCTACCTCAGCTTCACAGGAACGACGCTGACCGGCGCCGGTGGTGATTTCGTTGGTTTCGCCAATTACGCCGAGGCGCTTGCCGACCGCGACATGTGGCGCTCGATGCTCAACACGCTGTGGTTCACTGTTCTCTCCACGATCCCCCTCGTGTTGATCGCGCTTGTCATGGCGCTGCTGGTCGACCTCGGTCTGCCGGGCCAGTGGCTGTGGCGGCTTTCGTTCTTCATGCCGTTCCTTCTTGCATCGACGGTTGTTTCGCTGTTCTGGATCTGGCTGTTCAACCCTCAGCTCGGGCTCATCAACGAAATGCTCAAACCGTTCGGTGTTGCGCCGATCGCCTGGCTGCAGGACCCGCAGTGGGCGATGATCGGCATCGTGATAGCCACGGTCTGGTGGACCGTCGGGTTCAACTTCCTGCTCTATCTGGCGGCGCTGCAGAACATTCCCGAGCAACAGTACGAAGCCGCAGCGCTCGACGGCGCGGGCAAGTGGCGGCAATTGTTCTCCATCACCATCCCGCAACTCGCACCAACGACGGGGCTGATCGTCATCCTTCAGATCCTGGCCTCGCTCAAGGTGTTCGACCAGATCTACCAGATGACGCAGGGTGGACCGGCCGGAAGCACGCGGTCAGCGGTCGTGTACATCTTTGACACCGGATTCACCGGGTACCGGTTCGGCTACTCCGCAGCCATCTCGTTCATCTTCTTCGCCGTCATCATCCTGATCTCACTCGTTCAGTTGAGATTCACGTCTCGGAAGGGGGCGCGGTCATGACCGCCACCGTCGAACTGCCGCCAGAGGCGCGTGTCGCCGAGCCACGGATCAAGGAGACACACCGTCCGGGTGAGAAGCCATGGGGAGCCGGCCGCATCGTTGCCCTCGTCGTGCTCGCCATCATGGCTCTTGGCTGGTTGCTGCCGTTCGCCTGGGCGCTCGTCACATCGTTCAAAACCGAAGCGGATGCCGGCGCGACGCCGGTCAGCTGGTTCGCGCCGAACGGTTTCACGGTCGAGGCATACGCGAGCGTGCTGGCTGAAGGCAACATCCCCGTCTGGGCGTGGAACAGTCTCCTGAGCTCGGCGATCATCACGTTTCTGACCCTCGCGACGTGCGCGCTCGCCGCATATGCCTTCTCCCGGCTCGACTTCACCGGCCGAAAGTGGCTCTACTTCGTCGTGATCGCGTCGATCATCATCCCGCCGCAGGTGCTCATCATTCCGTTGTTCTACGAAATGCTCGCCTTCAACATGGTCGACACCTACTGGGGATTGATTCTTCCTCAGGTGGTCGCGCCTCCCATGGTGTTCATCCTGAAGAAGTTCTTCGACCAGATCCCGATCGAACTCGAGGACGCAGCTCGCGTTGACGGCGCGAACCGGCTCCGTATTTTCTGGACAATTGTCCTGCCGCTCTCGCGCCCGATTCTCTCTGCCGTCGCGATCTTCGTGTTTATTGCGGCCTGGAACAACTTCCTCTGGCCGTTCATCATCATCAACGACACGTCGCTCATGACCCTCCCGGTCGGTCTTCAGACGGTGAAGAGCGCATACGGCGTCCAGTACGCCCAGAACATGGCCATGGCGCTCCTCGCTGCAGCACCCCTCATCATCCTGTTCCTCTTCTTCCAGAGGCAGATCATCAAGGGAATCGCAACGACCGGTTTCGGCGGACAGTAAGAACAGGAACAACGAAAGGAACCCATGACTTCGGCGCGCATTACCCTCGACCGCGAGTTCACAGTGGGGGAGGTTCCCCGTCGGCTCTTTGGATCGTTCGTCGAACACATGGGCAGGTGCGTGTACACGGGCATCTACGAGCCCGGGCACCCCACGGCGAACGAGTCGGGTTTCCGCACCGACGTGCTCGACCTCGTCCGTGAACTCGGGCCAACCGTCGTGCGGTATCCGGGCGGTAACTTCGTCTCCGGTTACAACTGGGAGGACGGCGTCGGGCCGGTGAGCGAACGCCCACGCCGCCTTGACGGAGCGTGGCACACCGTCGAGACCAATGAGTTCGGCCTGCACGAGTTCATGGACTGGTCCAGGCAGGCAAACGTCGAGGTCATGCAGGCCATCAACCTCGGCACCCGCGGGGTGGATGCCGCGCGTGAACTGGTCGAGTACAGCAACCATCCCGGCGGCACCTACCTGTCCGACCTTCGCCGGAATAACGGTGCAGAGGAACCGTTCAATATCCGCCTCTGGTGCCTCGGCAACGAACTCGACGGCCCCTGGCAGATCGGGCACAAGACGCCATCGGAATACGGTCGGCTCGCCCAGGAAGCAGCAAAGGCGATGAAGTTCGTCGACCCGACGATCGAACTCGTCGCGGTCGGCAGTTCCAATTCCGGAATGCCGACATTCGGCGAGTGGGAACACACGGTACTCAGTCACGTCTACGAGGAGGTCGACTACATCTCCCTGCACGCGTACTACCAGGAGCACGACGGTGACGCCAGAAGCTTCCTCGCCTCAGCGCTCGACATGGACTACTTCATCGAGTCGGTCGTCGCGACGGCAGACGCCGTTCGTGCGCGCGGTCGGCACACCAAGCACATCAACCTCTCCTTCGATGAATGGAACGTCTGGTACCAGCGCGGCCTGAACACCGAGGACCAGGTGCACCGAGTCCAGGAATCCGGGTGGCGTGAACACCCCCGGCTGATCGAGGACGAATACACGATGACGGATGCCGTCGTTGTCGGCACGTTCCTCAACTCGCTTCTTCGCCACGGCGACAGGGTCACGATCGCCAACCAGGCCCAACTGGTCAACGTCATCGCACCCATCAGGGCGGAGGAGAACGGTCCGGCATGGCGGCAGACGATCTTCTGGCCGTTCGCCCGCATGGCGGCCGTCGCGCGTGGGAGGATCCTCAGCGCAAAGGTCTCGAGCGATCGGGTTGAAACAGCGCAGTACGGTGATGCGGACATCGTCGACGTCAGTGCCACGTGGGACGAGGAGAACTCCCGCGTCGCGTTGTTCCTCGCGAACCGCAGCCTCGACGACGCAGCGAGCGTCGACGTCGCCCTTCACGGTTTCCGCGGGAAGCGGATCGTACGCGCCGAGGTGCTTGAGGCTCCCGATACCGCTGACCGTCACGTATCCAACACCGCCGAGGCTGAGCGGGTCGGCCTCACGGACCTTCCCGGTGTGACGGTATCGGACGACGGAATCCGCCTCACGCTTCCCGCACTGAGCTGGGCCGTCGTCGAAGTTGCTGTCGCCATCGCTTGACGTCGGGTAGAGCGGTGGAGACAAATTCATGCAAAGTCGACGCCCACCAGCGCTGGGAGGGTGTTCTTTTCGGCACGCCGCTACTTTTTGAAGGATCTTTGACTGAAAGCCTTTCGGACGGATTATCTGTTACGCGGCGTGACGCTTCGTCTCGCATCTGGCAGGAATGACAGCTAACTTAGCTCTGTGCCCCGGTGCTGGGAGCGCGGAATCCTTACCATGCAACGCTTCGCCCTGCGGAGCGTCGCTTTCCGCGCCCTGCGGTGACCGGAGGATGCACCGACACAGCGAAGAGGAAACACAGTGAAGAAATCCCCCCTGAAGAGCGCGCTCGCCGCCCTGGCCATCCTGCCTGTCGCCGCCCTGCTTGCGGGTTGCGCCGGATCCTCGGACACCGCGGGCAGTGAAGACGAGACCGTCAAGATCGGCGTCGTCGGCGCAAGTGACCCGTACTGGGAGACCTACGTCGACGCAGCGGCTGATGAAGGCATCACCGTAGAGCTTGTCGACTTCTCCGACTACAACCAGCCGAACCCGGCGCTCGCCGAGGGCGAAATAGACCTCAACCAGTTCCAGCACATCGTCTATCTGGCTCAGTACAACGAAGCCAACGGTCAGGATCTCGTTCCGGTCGGTTCGACGGCGATCTACCCGCTCGGGCTCTACTCCACCCAGTACGACCCCGTTGAAGACATCCCCGACGGGTCGACGATCGCGGTGCCGAACGATCCGAGTAACCTGGCGCGCGCGCTCCTCGTCCTCCAGTCAGCCGACCTCCTCACGCTCGAGGGTGGGGGAGACAGCTACTCGACAGTCGCTGACAT
>JAZQRG010000355.1:0-6168 GCA_045629445.1 Mycetocola sp.
CATGGCAACCGACGCAGTCGTCCTTCCCGTAAACGGACCCCATGGCATCCGTGATGTACGCATATCGAGTCCCGGTCGCGTGCTCTGGCCAGAGCCCGGCATCACCAAACTCGATCTCGCCAACTACATCGTCGATGTCGGAACCGCCTTCATCGCCGCCAACGGCGACCGGCCGGTGTCGCTACAACGGTTCCCCGGCGGGATCGACGGTGAACAGTTCTTCTCAAAGAATCCACCCAAGGGAGCACCGGAGTACGTGCGAGCCGTGCCCGTGACCTATCCGAGCGGCCGATCGCACCCTCAGGTCGTGCTCGACGAACCGGCAGCTGCGGTCTGGGCGGTGCAGATGAACACCGTCGTCTTTCACCCGTGGCCGTCCCTGGCCTCAAACTCGGACAACCCCGACCAGCTGCGCATCGACCTCGACCCCCAGCCAGGCACCGACTTCGACGATGCCATCCCCGCCGCAATCGCCCTCCGCGAACTCCTCGCCGAGGTGGGACTCACCGCCTTCGTCAAGACCAGCGGCAACCGTGGCATCCACGTCTTCGCACCGATCGAAGCAACCCACGAATTCCTCGAAGTGCGCCACGCCGTCATTGCGGCAGCCCGCGAACTCGAACAACGGATGCCGGAGAAGGTCACCACGAACTGGTGGAAGGAAGAGCGCGGCAAACGGATCTTCCTCGACTTCAATCAGGCCAACCGTGATCGCACCATGGCGGGCGCATACAGTCCTCGCGCCCTCGCCCATGCCTCGGTCTCGTGCCCGGTCGAATGGGAGGAACTCGAGCGTGTCGATCCGAAGACGTTCACCATCGAAACGGTGCCTGACCGTCTCAAGACCATCGGTGACCCGTGGGCCAACTTCGGTGATCAGCCCGGCACACTCGACACCCTGCTCGAGTGGTGGGAGCGAGACGTGAAGAACGGGCTCGGCGAGCTGCCCTTCCCGCCCGACTTCCCGAAGATGCCCGGCGAACCACCCCGTGTTCAGCCCAGCCGCAAGAACGCCGCGAACTGGGATGACGACGAGAACGAGGCCGACAAGAACAAGTCCGACTAGACCAGCACGTCATCCAGGTCATACGCGATCGGCCGATCCAACTGGTCGAACGTGCACGACGTGGCCTCCCGGTCCGGACGCCACCTGGCGAACTGCACGGTGTGCCGAAAGCGTGAGCCCTCCATCTGGTCATACTGCACCTCGACGACACGGGTCGGCTCCAACGGGACGAACGACACATCCTTCGACCCCGAAAACCGGCTGCGCTCAGTTTCGGCAGCAACGACAGCACCGTCTGCATCACGCTTCACGAGAGGCTCGAGTTCGTCGATGAGTTCCAGCCGGCGAGCATTGCTGAAAGCGGATGCCCCGCCAACGTTCACGAGGGTACCGTCACTGGTGTACAGCCCGAGAAGCAGTGAACCCACGCCGTTGCCGCTCTTGTGAACCCGGTAACCGGTGAGCACAACATCGGCCGTGCGGTGGTGCTTCACCTTGAGCATCACCCGTTTGCCCGGTGCATACGGTTGCGCGAGTGGCTTTGCAACCACCCCGTCGAGCCCGGCCCCCTCGAACTCGACCAGCCAGCGACGAGCGACGTCGACGTCGGTCGTCGTTGTCGTGAGGTGAATAGGGTGGGGCAGTGAACCGACGAGTTCCTCGAGCAGCTCCCGTCGCTTCGCGAAGGGCTGCTCAAGCAGCTCCTCGTCCCCGATTGCGAGCAGGTCGAACGCAACGAACATGGCTGGCGTCGTCTCCGCGAGCATCGACACCCGGCTGGCCGCGGGGTGGATACGCTGCGACAGTGCCTCCCAATCGAGCTTCTGCGACCCTTCGGGGCCCTGTGGTACCACAATCTCCCCGTCAAGGACGCACGGTCCAGGCAAAAGCCGGCGGAAGGCATCCGTCAGTTCCGGGAAGTACCTGGTGAGCATCTTCGAACCGCGACTGCCGATCTCGACGTTGTCGCCGTCGAAGTAAATGATCGCGCGAAAACCATCCCACTTCGGCTCGAAAATCAGCCCACCGGCGACACTGTCAGGCCCGGGCACCGCACTCACGGCCTTGGCGAGCTGCGGGGCTACGGGGTTCTCCGGCGTCAGGTCCATGCGTCGATCCTGCCCGAGTCCGGGCGATTTCGACAGTGCGGAGGGGACGACACAGGGGTTCGTCAACCCGTTTCGCACCCGTCGGCTCCTGGGTTAGCGTCTGGATACCGTGCAGACCTTTCTCCCGTACCCATCGTTCGCCGAGAGTGCCGCTGTTCTCGACAGCGCCCGGCTCGGCAAACAGCGCGTCGAAGCGCTTCAGCTGCTGCGCGCCGTTACCATCCCGACCTACGGCTGGCGACACCATCCCGCCGCAAAGATGTGGCGCGGGTACGTGCCAGCGCTCACGAAGTATGCGCTTGAAATGACGGATGCCTGGAGGAGGCAGGGTCACAGCGACACCGTGCGCGCCCAGGTACTGCCATTCGCTCCCGAGGTCGATGAGCGCAGGCAGGAGGAACTCGACCTGCCGCCCTGGATCGGGGATGAGGCGTTCCACCGCAGTCACCAGTCGAATCTGGTCCGGAAGAACCCTGAGCTCTACGGTGCGCTGTTCCCTGGTGTGCCGGCGGACCTGCCATATATCTGGCCCGGCGAGACGATCCGACATGACGGTTGAGGAGCGCGGCGACGGCACGGGGGACCGCGCCGTCGCGATCGGAGAAGCACGGATCGGTATCTCCGGCTGGCGATATGCGCCATGGCGCACGGTCTTTTATCCGAAGGGCCTGCCCCAGCGACGCGAACTCGAGTTCGTCTCCGACCGGATGAACAGCGTCGAAATCAACGGGTCCTTCTACGCACTGCAAAAGCCGACGAGCTACACCCGGTGGGCCGCCGAAGTTCCCGAGGACTTCCTTTTCGCGGTCAAGGGAGGCAGGTACATCACCCACATCCTCCGGCTTCGCAACGTCGAGAAGGCGCTGCCGAACTTCTTCGCCTCCGGCATCCTCGCTCTCGGCCCCAAGCTTGGACCGGTGCTGTGGCAATTGCCACCCAACCTCGCATACGACCGCGTCGCCATCGACGCGTTCCTCGCCGCCCTTCCACGCACGACGACGGCGGCCGTCCAGCTCGCCAAGGGGCATGACGACCGCATGGAGGGTAGATCGTGGCTCACAACCGACGCCGAACGCCGCATCCGCTATGCGATCGAAATCCGTCATCCCAGCTTCGAATCCGAGGACTTCCTGCAACTGGCACGGCACCACGACGTCGCCGTCGTCGTCTCCGACAGTGCCGGAAAGTTCCCTCAGCTGTTCGACGTGACCTCCGATGCGATGTATGTCCGGCTGCACGGCGCGGAGGAACTGTACGTGAGCGGGTATCCCGAAGACCTGCTGCAGACGTGGGCGACCCGCATCCACGGCTGGCGCACCGGCACGTCGACGGACGGGACACCGCGGGATGTCTTCGTGTACTGCGACAACGATGCCAAGGTGCGCGCACCGTTCGATGCCATGTGCCTCGCTGAGATCGTCGCTGAACTGGCTGCCTGACCCGCCGGGATGGGTTCAAGGGGAAGCGTTCAGCGGACTGGCTGCTCAGCGAGGAACGAATGCACCGACGAGACGACAACGGAACCCTCACCGACCGCAGAGGCCACGCGCTTGACCGACCCGCGCCGCACGTCCCCAACCGCGAAGAACCCGGGCACGCTTGACTCGAGGGGAGCTGGCGGCCGTTCCCGCTGCCACGCCCTTCGTCCACCCTCCTGGACCATGTCGTTGCCGGTGAACACGTAGCCCCACTGGTCACGCAAGACCCGTTCGTCGACCCAGTTGGTGTGCGGCGCCGCCCCGATCGTGATGAAGAGGGCGCTCGCCGGAACCAGCGTCTCCTCGCCCGTTCCCCGGTGGCGCAGGACAATCGCCGCGAGCCCATCGTCCGTCCCGTGGCCGCCAACGACTTTTCGTTCGGTGAGAATGCCGACCCCGGCCGCCGCGAGCTGGTCGATCAGGTAGCTCGACATGCTCGCCGCGAGGGTCGGGCCCCTGACGACGAGCGAAACGGATGCCGCATAGCGAGCGAGGTGCAACGCCGCCTGCCCGGCCGAATTGCCACCGCCAACGACGAGAACGTCCCTGCCCGTCTGCGCTTTCGCCTCGACCGCCGTCGCACCGTAAAACACCGAGGTGCCCACATAGTCGTCAAGGCCAGGAACGTTCAGTCGCCGATAGGACACGCCCGTTGCGAGGATGACCGACCGTGCCCTGACCTCGTCGCCCGAATCGATCGTCAATCGGAATCCATCCGTGTCGATTGACATCCCCGTCGCTGCCCTCGTGTGAGCGAATCGTGCACCGAACGCCCAGGCCTGCTGGTACGCGCGGTCGGAAAGGTCAGCACCGGATACCCCGCTCGAAAATCCGAGGTAATTGCGGATGAGCGAACTTGACCCCGCCTGTCCACCGATCGACTCGCGCTCAAGCACGAGAGTGTGAAGGCCCTCGGATGCCGCGTAAACGGCGGCGGCGAGACCGCCAGGGCCAGCACCAACGACGGCAACATCGACCGTTGTCCCCGCAGGCACTGACGTGGTCAGACCGAACGCATCGGCGAGTTCTGCATTCGAAGGGTTAACGAGCACGTCGCCACCCGTCACTTCTACTACAGGCCGAAGAGGCTCTTCACGGCGGGCGGTGAGGATCCTCGTGCCATCGGGTGAATCCGGTGTGCTGATCCGGTTACGAATGCCAGCCCGGGTCAGGTACCGGGTGATTTCATGCACGCGCGGTGAGGAAAGGGGACCGACGATGACGGCATCCGGTGTGTGCGCCTCGCTCGCGCGGGAGACGGCCTGAAGGAGCTCCGTGATGACGCGGTGGAAGTACTCATCGGGGGAGCGGCGGGGGAGGACGACGTAGCAGTCCGCCGAGGTCGACGCGAGAGCGGTGAGGACCGTGTCCGCCGTTCGCTGGTGCGCCCACGAGCCCCACTCAATCACGAGGCCGCGGCGGACATCGGGGAACAGCGCTCGCGCAAATCCGAACACCGACCCGTGGCGCTCATGTTCGGTGAGGTCATCGGAGAGCACGAGTGCGACGGGAACCGACGTCGCGGCCGAGTCTCTCAGCTCCCGGAACGTCGCGTCGACGTCTCCAGGGGCGCTGACGTCATAGTCGGCCGAATACCGGCGCGACAGCTCGTCGAGAATCCGATCCCGCTGAGGCCCCGATTCGAGAGAGACAAGGATGCGGGGGCGGACGGGCCGTGCCATGGCAACCCTCCTCGCTCAGGGCACCGGACGATGCCAGCGGTTTTCTGCGATTGTAGCCGCGGCTCGCGACCGCCTCCAGCCACCGGGGGCTGGACGCGAGGGCTGAGAACGGTTGAGAATGCTCGCATGGATTCACAGCCCCCGGTGATCCGCACACCCGACCAGCGGTTGCGCGTCTTTGTCAGCTCAACACTCAAGGAACTGGCACCGGAACGCAAGGCGGCTCGGACTGCCATCGAGCGCTTGCACCTCGCTCCGGTTCTGTTCGAGCTCGGAGCACGGCCCCACCCGCCGCGGGATCTTTACCGTGCCTATCTGGCGCAGAGCGATGTCTTCGTTGGCCTGTACTGGGAGCGGTACGGCTGGGTTGCCCCAGGTGAGGACGTCTCAGGGCTCGCCGATGAGTACCTCCTGGCACCGGCGTCGATGCCCAAGCTCATCTACATTAAAGAGCCGGCGGAAAACCGGGAGCCCCGCCTCGTCGAACTCCTCGACAAAATCCGGTCGGACGACGCGGCGTCATTCAAGTACTTCTCCGATCCCGCCGAACTCGCCGAGTATCTGGAAGCCGACCTCGCGACCCTTCTCGCCGAACGATTTACCCGGGCCGCTGCACCGGTCCCGGCAATGCCAGACGATGTGACCGTTCGAGCGCCGCTGCCGGCCCCTCTCACCGAACTGATGGGCCGTGCCGAGGAACTCGCAACGGTGGGCAGGCTCATCTCTGATCCCGCGGTGCGGCTGGTGAACCTCACCGGCCCAGGCGGTATCGGCAAGAGCCGACTGGCGATCGCCGCGGCATCGGCAGCCGAAACCGAGTTCGCAGGAGGAGTCTTCTTCGTCGACCTCGCACCCGTTCACGATGACACCGCCGTCGTGGCCACGATCGCACA
>JAZQRG010000356.1:0-10371 GCA_045629445.1 Mycetocola sp.
CGCGCTCAGGGCTCGCGTGGATGAGGCGGTAGTTGACGCTCATGACTTCCTTCCGAGGATTTGGTCAGGGGTTGGTGACAGTGATGGGGCCGTCGTGATGCCGAACCGGTCGCGCAGGGCGAGCAATGCGGCGTTCCAGCCCGGCATTCCGTGCACGCCAGGGCCTGGCGGCGTCGACGACGAGCACAGGTACAGCCCGTCAACCGGTGTCCGCCACGGGTTCAGCCCGAGCACAGGACGGGCAACGAGTTGCATCATGTCGACGTCTCCCGCGGAGATGTCGCCGCCGACGTAGTTGGGGTTGTACTCCTCGTACTCCACGGCCGAGCGATGGGACGACGCGAGGATGATGTCGCGGAAGCCGGGGGCGAACCGCTCGATCTGGCGGGTGATCGCTTCGGTCCGGTCCTCGGTGGAGCCGGCGGGCACGTGGGTGTACGCCCACAGGGTGTGGTTGCCCTCCGGAGCGCGCGTCGGGTCGAAGATGCTCGGCTGGGAGACGAGCACATAGGGATTCGACGGATGCTGTCCGCGCGCGACATCGTGCTCGGCGCGTGCGATTTCAGCCCGGGTCCCGCCAAGGTGAAGCGTGCCAGCCTCGTGCAGCGCCTCATTCGTCCACGGCACGGGGCCGGACAGCGCGAAGTCCACCTTCGCGACGCCGTTGCCATACCGGAACCGGCCGAGGCGTTTCGCGTATCCACCGGGGAGGCGGTTGCCCGCGATCTTCTGCAGCCCGCGCGCGCTCGTGTCGAGCAGCACCGCGCGGGTCGGCGGCAGTTCGCGGAGGTGAGTGACCTCGGAACCGGTGATGATCTCACCTCCGTGAGCGATGACATCCGCTGCCATCGCGTCGACGATCGACTGGCTGCCACCGATCGGGACGGGCCAGCCGCCCGCGTGGGCGAGGGTGGCGAGCACGAGCCCTGCTGCCGTCGGTGCCAGGCCGGGCAGCGGTCGGATTGCGTGAGCAAGTACTCCGGTGAGCAGGGCGGGGGCGGCGTCGCCGTGCCATCGGGTGTTCCACAGTGGGCTGCCCTGTTCGAGCGCGCGCAACCCGAACCGGGCCATGGTGATCGGATGCTGCGGCACACGGAGAAGGCTCGATCCGACGAAGCCGGCGACGGCATCCGCGTGGGAGACGAGTGGTTCGAACAGCTGCCGCCACGCCGCGCCGTCGCGGCCGAGGTCCTCGATCGTGCGGTCGAGTGAGCGCCAGGCGAGGCCGGCACGGCCGTGGTCGAGCGGCTGGGCGTACGCCAGCTCAGGGTTAGCGAACCCGATTCGCTCGGTGATGCCGAAGCGGGTGAAGAATTCGGAGGCGACTGCCATCGGGTGCACGGCCGAGCAGGTGTCGTGGAGGAAGCCGGGCAGGGTGACTTCGGCGGTGCGGGAGCCGCCTCCGATGGTGTCGGCGCGCTCGTAGACGCGCACAGCGACACCGGCGCGAGCCAGTGTGACGGCGGCAGCGAGGCCGTTGGGACCCGCTCCGACAACGATTGCATCAGGCTCAGACATTCATCGCAGTATGCCAGCGACGGTTGTGTCGAGCGACCCCTTGACGTGCTGCGGAAGAAGACGATTGGGTTTTCACGCGGGGTGATCCGTTCAGGGAATTGTGGTGCGGCATTCACCTTTCGTTAGGAATGTTCTGATCAAATGGCAGTTAACACCTAGGGTGGAAAACACGAAGCTCCACCGCCAAACCCGATTGGACGGATTGTGATAGAGCGCACGGCCGAATATCCCCGGCCGGACCACTTCATTCTGCACATCAGTGACACTCACCTTCTGGCTGGAGGTAATCGGCTTTACGGCTCCGTCGATAGTGAACAACACCTGAGGCAGGTGTTCACGGAGCTCGAAGCCTCCGGTGGTCGCCCCGAAGCCATCGTTTTCACCGGAGACCTCGCCGACAAGGGCGAGCCGGAAGCCTACGAACGCATTCGCCGCATCGTCGACCCGGCCGCGAGCCGGCTCGGATCGCAGGTGATCTGGGTGATGGGAAACCACGACAAACGCGAGGCGTTCCGCGCCGGGCTGTTCAACGAAGTGCCGACCTCCCGCCCGGTCGACCGGGTCTACGACGTCAACGGGCTGCGCGTCATCACGCTCGACACCTCGGTGCCAGGTCACCACCACGGCGAGGTCTCGGGCGACCAGCTCGACTGGCTCGCTGAGGAGTTGTCCGTCCCAGCGCCGGATGGAACGATCCTCGCCCTGCACCACCCGCCGGTGCCGAGCGTTCTCGACCTCGCGGTGAGTGTCGAGCTGCGTGACCAGGCCGGTCTCGCTGAGGTGCTCGAGGGCTCGGACGTCCGCAGCATTCTCGCTGGCCACCTGCACTACTCATCGATGGCGACCTTTGCGGGGATTCCGGTGTCCGTGGCATCCGCCACCTGTTACACCCAGGACCTCACCGTCCCGGTCGGCGGAACCCGCGGTCGTGACGGTGCTCGCGCCTTCAACCTCGTGCACGTCTACCCGAACACGGTGCTGCACTCGGTGGTGCCGCTCGGCTCGTTCCCCACGCTCGACTACATCGACGCCGAGGAGAGCGCCAGGCGACTCGACGTGCTCGGCGTGCACATCGCCGCTCCGATCGGTGGCGACCTGCCCGAGGTCGAGGCGCCGACGCGGTCGGCTCCGGTGCACCGTTCCGCTCCCCCGACCGAGTCGATCCCGGTGCTCGTCTAGGGTCGCTGCGCCCCTTGAGCCGCCGAGCGCATCACTTGCGGTCGAGCGCATCAGTTGCGCGGGGTGTTTTCGACCGGAAGTGATGCTTTCGCGACGAACGTGCGCGGCGGCATCCGCGGTCGAGCGATTCGGAGCGTCCGGCACGAGTGTTCTCGCGCGTTCCAGACGCCGAGAGCATCAGTTGCGGTCCAGAGCATCAGTTCCGCGGGGTGCTCTCGACCGAAAGTGATGCTTTCGCGCAGCACGACCGCGCAGTGGAGCGCTAAATGGCATCCGTCGTCGACGCCGAAACCACAGCCTCAGCACCGTGCACGGCAACCTCGGTCTCCCAGGGGGCAGCGAACGGGAAGTAGTGCTCGAGGAACTCGGTGACCGCTTCCGTGCGCTTCTCGACCGAAATCTCCGGCTTCGAACCGTCGTTGAGGCAGAACATGTCCTGGTCGCGCCGCTTGAGCAGTCGCTCCATCGACGGCAGCGCCGCCTTGAGCGTCGTTTCGATGTACTTCACGCGCGCATTGGTCTGCACAACGGCCCGCCCGGTCATGAGCGCGTAGTAGTGGTAGAGCGAATTCGTGACCGAGATGTCGGTCGCCGACCGGAACCGACTCGCCGCGGTGCGCGCGAACTCCTCCGGGAACTCGGCCTCGAGCTCGTGCATCACGCTCTTGCGCATGGGCGCCGCCGAGTGCTCGAGGTGCCGGGTCGTGACCTTCCCGAAGCGTTCGCGCAGCAGGCGCCGGTTCACTCGCGCCGCATTCTCGTAGCCACTGCGCGACGGATCGCTGTCGCCGAGCCCGATTCGAGTGGATGCCTCGACGAACTTCGTGATGCCGCCGGGCGAGAAGAAGATGTCAGGGCTGATCGGACGACCGAAGAACATGTCGTCGTTCGAGTAGAGGAAGTGTTCGGCGAGCCCGTCGATGTAGTGCAACTGCGCCTCGACCGCGTGCGAGTTGTGCGTTGGCAGCACGCTCGTGTCCTTGAAGTGGTCCTCGCTGCGAACGAGGGTCACTGCGGGGTGCTCGGCGAGCCACTCGGGGCGCGGCGAGTCGGTGACGATGAAGATCCGGCGGACCCAGGGCGCGAACATGTACACGCTGCGCAGGGCGTACTTGAGCTCGTTGATCTGGCGGAATCGCGCGTCCGAGTCGTCGCCATCGCCGACGACATAGTTCTGCATGCGCTTGGCCCGCGCGCGCTGGAACTCTTCGCTCGACCCGTCGACCCAGGAGAACACCATGTCGACGTCGAAGGTCACGTCGCTCGCCAGGTCGGCGAACATGTTCTGCAGCGTCGGCCAGGTTTGCCCGAACATCTCGACGGTGTCCTCGAGCGCCTCCGACCGCGGCAGCCAGCGCCGCATCAGCGCGTTCTCGACGGGAGCCACGATCTCGTCCTCGCCGAACTTCCACAGCTCGAGCTGAACAGCGGTGTCCGGTCCGTAGCGCAGGCGACCGATCGGCTCGATCCGCGGCCGATACAGCCGGAAAACGGATGCCTTTTTGTCGCTTGCGAACGTACCGTCCGCGAGCAGGAGAGGAACGGCATCCGACTTCTTGCGTGGCTTTGCCCCCTCGCGAAGTGTCGCCGGGTCAACGGCCTTGGCGTAGAAGGGCTCCTCGGCGAAGGCAGCGGCGAACGCGGCGGAGAGTTGCTTGCGGCACTTGCGGTCGACGGCGATCACCGGGTTGCCATTGCTGCCGCGCACGAGCAGGTAGGGGATCTCAGCCTCTTCGAGCACGCGGCGAAGCTCGAGCAGGTCGGTGATCATCGACTCCCGCGGGGTGAGGTGGCCGTTGATGAGCGTGAACTCGCCCTTGCGCAGCACGACGTCGTCGCGGGTGAACCGGTTGGCGCGGGTTCCGTTCGACAGCAGCACGAGCTCAGGCGTTTCACTGAGAATCGGCATCGATGCGGTGATGGGGTCGTCACGACGGAACGCATCGGCGGCGCTCTCTGTCGTCGTCTGGTGCTTCTTCGGTGTGTTAAACGTCGTCATGATCGCCACCCTTCTCGATGGTTCGCCTTGTGAGCGTGTGTGGTGCGCTCCGCGTGTGCGGGAATGGCGGCGCTGCCTGCGCTGGGTCGACGGATCGATCGGGTTGACCGGTGTCGCCGTGCTCATTCTAAGCACACAGGTCCCCGGATGACCCCGGCTTGCATTTCGACGGACAGCCACCCCTGCATTCCCGGGCGTCACGCGGATGCCCGTGCAGAGAAACACGAACGGCCGGCGTGCAGATCGCACACCGGCCGTCCGTCGATCGAAGCCTTACTTGGTGAGGCCGAAACCACCGGTCCACGATGTTTTCTCGCCCGCGGCGAGGGTCAATTGAAGGAACCCAAGCGCCTCGAGTTCACGAGCGCGCTTGAGTGATCCCGCGTCGACGGCGCGGAGTCCTCCGCCCTCGACGACCGCGGCGAGGGTCGCCTTGGCCGCGGCGTCGTCCCCGGCGATGAGAACAGCGGTCGTCGTGTCGCCAACGGTTCCGGACGCGAGGGTGGCGGCGAAGTTCGTGTTGAAGGCCTTTAGAACGACGGATGCCGGTGCGAGCGCCTGGATCTCAGCCGCTGCCGAGCTGTCGGAGGGCACGACGAGGTCATCGAATGTCGAGAAGTCGAGTGGGTTGGTCAGGTCGACGAGGACCTTGCCCGTGAGCTGGTCTCCGTATGCCGCGAGTACTTCGGCAACAGCGGGGTACGGGAGCGCGAGAATGACGATGTCGCCGGTGATGCTGTCGCCGACGACGCCGGCGGTAACCTCAGCGTTGACCTGAGCCTTGTCCTTGTCGCGGGCAAGAACCTGCACAGCGTTGCCGCCGGCGATCGCGAGATTGGCGATGGCCGTTCCCATGTTTCCTGCGCCGATGATCGTGACGTTCGTCATGTGTTTCTCCCTGATGAGGTTCGAGCAATTAGTTGTTGATACAAGTAATGCTAGAGCGCATTGGTTGTAGCGTCAAGTATTAGTAGACTGGGATTATGACTGACGCACGCTGGCTCGACGAGAACCAACTGGTTGCCTGGAAGAAATTCGTGGCCGTGGTGGAACTGCTGCCCGGCGTGCTCGATTCCCAGCTCCAGCGCGACGCTGAGCTCAGCCATTTCGAGTACTTCGTGCTCGCCATGCTGTCGGAGGCGCCGAACCACACCCTGCGGATGACGGGACTGGCGTCGGCGACGAACGCGACGCTCCCGAGGTTGTCCCACGTGGCATCCCGACTGGAGAAAAAGGGGTACGTCGAGCGCACCCCCTGCGCCGAGGACAAGCGCGCGACGAACGCCCACCTCACCGAAGCGGGCTGGCAGAAGCTCGTCGCGACGGCGCCCGGCCACGTGAATACTGTTCGCGAGAATGTGATCGACCCGCTGACCGCCGAGGATGTCGCTGACCTCGACCGCATCATGGGGCGCATCCTCGATACCCTCGACCCCGAACACCGCTTCAACCGGCTCGGTTAGAGCGACGGTGAAGCGACGCCCTGCGACCCGCCGCTGGGCGAGAATAGTCGAATGAGCGAGGCCGGAGAGTTCATCGATGCGGCGCTCCAGCGTGAGACCGCGTGGACTCCCCCATCTGACGACCGCGATTCGACTGGCCTGGCCTCGTATGGCGCCTCGGTCGGTGCGGTGCGCGGCACGATCCGGGATGCTCTCCGCAAGTTCCGCGGGATGACTCACGACGAGATCACCGCGCTCGCCTCCGAGCTGTGGGGTGTTCCGGTGTTCGAACGCCGTCTCGCGGCTGTTGTCCTGCTGCAGTCGAGCGTCTCGCTGCTCGACAACTCCGACCTCACCCGGATCGAGGGTTTCATCCGGGACGGACGCGCGCGCTCCCTCGTCGACCCGCTCGCGATTGATGTCATCGGGCCGATGGTCGACCGACTGGACGAGGCTGGCCGCGCTCGTGCCCGTGTCGCCCTCGACCGGTGGATCGGTGAGAACAACGTCTGGCTCCGCCGCGCGGCTCTTCTTGCTCCTCTGCGATCGCTTCGGGCAGGCACAGGGGATCCCGACCGATTCGCGCGCCAGGCTCGGGCTCTCCTCGCCGAGCCGTACGAGAGCGACATCATCAGCGAGGCGATCGACATCGTGCTTGAGGTGCTGCCGAAATAACTCACCACATGCTCCCGCGCGGTTAGTACCTCCCGGTTGCTGCCGTCAAGGCCCGTGCCGCTTCACCACAGGAGGCGTAACGTGGCGAACCCGCGAAAGGAGCACTATGACTGAGAACATTTCTGGCAAGAAAGTCGCATTTCTGCTGACCGATGGATTCGAGGACTCCGAGCTGACGAGTCCGTGGCAGGCAGTGACGGATGCCGGTGGCGAGGCTGTCCTCGTCTCCCCGAAGGTCGGCACGATCGAGGGCAAGAACGGACACGAGCAGGACGTCGACGTACGTTCGGCCGATGCCTCCGCATCGAAGTTCGACGCCCTCATGCTGCCCGGCGGTGTCGTTAACGCGGACCACCTGCGCATGGACGAAGATTCCGTCGCGTTCGCTCGCTCGTTCTTCGAGGAGCACAAGCCGGTTGGCGTCATCTGCCACGGTGCGTGGATCCTCATTGAGGCGGGCGTTGTTCGTGGACGTGAGCTCACGAGCTACCCGAGCCTGAAGACCGACCTCGTCAACGCCGGCGCAAACTGGGTCGACGAGGAAGTCGTCGTCGACAGCGGACTCGTCTCGAGCCGCACCCCCGACGACCTGCCTGCGTTCAACGCCAAGCTCGTCGAGGAGATCTTCGAGGGCGAGCACGCCGGACAGACCGTCTAGCGTCACGCACTAAGCAACGACAAGCACCGTCGGACTAGCGACCGATCGCCTTGTTGATCTTCATCACGAGGATCACGCGATCGGGGCTGTCCGGCGGTGCTTCCTGCGTTGCATTGCCGTACCGCTTGCCGAGGTGAACGTAGAACGCGCCGGTTGGGTCTGGTCGCACCTCGGCGAGCTCTCCCCGAAGCTCGATATAGCTCAGCGGGTTCTCCGGGTCGAAGATCGAGAACGCCATCGATGGGTTCTTCTGCAGGTTGCGGAACTTCGCCCTCTTGTTCGTGTGCGTGAACAGCAGGTTCTCGCCGTCGAACTCAAACCACATCGGGTTGACCTGTGCGGTTCCGTCGGGTCGCACGGTGGCGAGGCTGCCGAAGTTCGGTTCGGTCAGGAGGTGCTCGAGGTGGGCGGGGATCTCAGCGGTCATGGTCCCAATGTACGGCGGCGTTGGGCCGGTGAACAGCACCGGAAGGGGTGCCGCGGTTCTCCACAGGCATCCGTTTGTCCACAGATTCCGGATGCCGGTGGCGAGCGTCGATTGGCGACTCGAGGATCGACTCATGACCCCGATCAGCGCCTCAGCGGCGAAAGAACAACCGCTCACCACCGACGACCTTATTGAAGAACGGGTGAGCGCCCTGATTGGGCGGGCGTGTCGACGGCAGCTGTGGTTGCTCTTCCTCGACGCAGAGGACGTGCAGCTGCCGATCCTTATGCCGACCGACGACTTCCCGGTGAGTCCACTGCCGGAATATGCGCGGGCTCTCGCGCGGGGCGTGTCAGAGATCCTGGAGGCCACGGATGCTGCCCAGGTCATTCTCGTCTGGGAACGGTATGCGGGCGCTGAACTCACCGCGGGCGATCGGGCGTGGGCCAGGCAGCTGCACGACGAGTGCACCGAAAGCGGCGTCAGGGTTCGTGCGCAGTTGCTCAGCCACAAGCGCGGGGTGCGGTGGATAGCACCAGAGGACTATCGCTGACGAAGAGAACTAACCCCCGCCGTTCGTCCCGTGTGCGGACGAAGGGCGGGGGTTAGTCAGGTGACTAGTTGCCGAAGCGTGCGACCAGGCGCCCGGTCACGGCGTTGTTCTTCAGCTGCTCGAGGCCGTCGCCGATCTCCTCGAAGGCGATCTCGGTGAACGTCGGTTCGATTTCCTTGCGCAGCATGAGGTCGAAGACCTCCTCGATGTCGGCAACGGTGCCGCCGAGCGAACCAATGATGCTCTTGCCGAGCACCGTGTTGGTCTGCACGGTGAAGGTCCGCTCCCCGAGGCCGACCTGCACGTGCGTTCCACCGCGTCGAAGGGCGTCGAGCCCCTTCTGAACTGTATTGAAGCCGGCGTAGTCGACGATGAGGTCGAAGTCGCCTCGTGCCCACTCGGACGCGTCGGAGACACACGCGGTCACGCCTGCCTCGAGAGCAAGCGCCCAGATGTCTTCCTTGCGTTCGGCGACGTGAACCTCAGCGCCCGCCAGGACCGCAGCGCGAGCACCGATCTGGCCGAGGCCGCCGAAGCCGATGACGCCGACCTTCATGCCAGGTCCTGCCTTACCGACCTTGATGATCGCGTGGTACGAGGTCATGCCGGCATCGGTCGCGAGTGCGGCAAGCGAGAGATCGAGACCCTGGGGAACGCGCGCGAGGTCGGCGGCGTCCGCGACGAGCTGGTCGGCGAAGCCTCCGTGCGTGAACATCCCGGTCGGAGGCCGCGTGCCCGATGAGCAGACACCGACCTGGTCACCGATCGAGAACCCGGTGACGCCCTCGCCGAGAGCGGAGATCACTCCGGCGTTCTCGTGGCCCTGTGTCATGGGGAGGAAAGGCATGACGCGTTCGCCGACCTCCATGTACATGAGGTCTGAGTGACAAAGGCCGGCGGCCTTGACATCGATAACGACCTCGCCTGGGCCGGGAGTCAACTCGTCAACCTCGTTGAGGGAGATGGGCTTTCCGGTTCCTTCGAACTGCCAAGCGCGCATAGGTTTGCCTTTCGTCTGTCGTCTGTCTGCAAACGACAGACAGTTTACTTAATCGAGTAAGTGATTTCATCGTACGCCTGTATCAGGGAAGATGGGTCGGTGAGTGAAGCCCGAGCGACCATGGCCGACGTAGCCCGCGCCGCCAGTGTTTCCCGGGCAACGGTGAGCTACGTTCTCAACGATCTGGATGGCCAGACCATCTCACCGGCGACCAGGGAACGCGTGCTGAGCGCCGCGAGTCGGCTCGGCTACCGTCATAACTCGCTCGCGCGCGCGCTTCGTGAGGGCCACGCCAGGGTCGTGATCGTCCGAACCGGGGGGCTTCAATACGGTCCGATGCTTCGGCGCGTCCTCGACGGGCTTGGCAGTGAGCTGGCGGCACACGGCCATGGACTCCTCGTGTCGCCATCACCGGCGGTCGACGAACCGACCCGGGTCGCGATCGACGTCGTTCAGCCGCTGGCTGTTGTCGATCTCGCGGTAATTGCGGAGGACAGCTCGGGCTCAGCGCTCGTCGACGGAATGGTCGCCCACTTCGAGGTGCAGTCCCGCTGGCTCGCCGAACAGGGACATCACCGGGTCGCTGTTGGCTGGTCGTCAGGGGGCGGGGAGGTCGCTGATCACCTGCGGATGCGACTTCGGGAGGGCGCCAGCGACGCCGGGCTCGACGTTGTCGCCGACCTGGACTGCGCGACCGTTGAGCAGACTCGGGCGGCCCTCACGAACCTGGCGGATGCCACAGCGCTCGCTGCGGTGAGTGACTCAACAGCACTGACCGTGCTGGCTGCGGCAGCAGACATCGGAATAGCAGTGCCCGATCAGCTCGCGGTGATCGGATTTGGCAACACACCCGAGGGTGCACTGTGGCGACCGGCACTCACCACTGTCGAACTCGACACCTTCGCGTATGGCCAAGTCGG
>JAZQRG010000357.1:0-2999 GCA_045629445.1 Mycetocola sp.
GCTGCACCCTTCCGCCAGCCGAGCCAGACGAGGGCAATCACGGCGAACGCGATGCCGCGAACACTCGCGAGGAACGGCGCCTGAGTGCCGATGAGCACGCCCATCACATACAGGACGAGAGGGCCGAGCAGGAGAACGGCGAGTCGGCCAGGGGTGCGGTCGTGCCGCGGCATCCACCGCATTACCAGGACGGCAGACACCAGCCCGACGAGCCAGCCCGCAGCATAGGGCAGGACGGTGATGTAGTCGGGTGCTCCGACGGGGGCCGCGAGGGTCACGATGTCCGCCCACCCGAAGACGGCACCGAGCGCGAGCCCGCGCAGCGTCGTAAGGGTGGGAAGAACACCGAGGAACGCGTATCCCGGCATCGCGAGGGCACTGCCGAGGACAAAGTAGACGACGATTGCCGCGAGTGCTGTGACGAAGGCGTTGAGCCGGAATCGATGCGCCAGGTAACCGGCGCCGGTTCCGATCAGTACGCCGCCGAAACCGGCGAGGAGGTAGCCGCGTTCACCGAACGCAGGGGCGAATCCCCAGATTCCGATCAGCGACAACACGGTGACGACGGCGAGATCCCGCCACGTCGCTGCGCTCACCGTCCCGCGCGGAAGAGGAGGACGAGGGGCGCTCGGGGGCTTGGGCTCCTGGCGCGTCTTCCCGGCGTTCGCAGCCTTGGCGGGCTTCGATGACTTCGCCGGTTTCGCTGCCTTCGACGGCTTCGATGCCTTCGCTGGCTTCGCCGACTTCCCCGATTTCGCCGCCTTCGCACCAGCATCCGTTGCGGGCGACGCGGGTTCAGGCCTGGCAGGCCGCACAGTCCTGTCGTCAAGAGGCTCGCTCATACCGCCCTCGCCATCACTCGCGGGAGGTCGGAGAGAGCACCGATCGTGACGATCGAGAGCCCGGCGACATCCTGAATACGCGCTCTCGCGCCATCCTCAATCCGCAGCGCGAGCACGTTGGTCTCGCCTCCGAACAGTCGCTGGATTGCGCGGTAGTCGGATGCCTCCATGAGCGACCCGGCGACGATGACAACAACGCTCGGCGGCGGGAGACGCTTGGTCGCCTCACGGGCGAAGTCGCGGGCCGTTGCCGACGAATCGGTGATGGCGGTGATGCGGCACGTGTCATCGAGCAGCGATGTCACCGAGTGGGTCTTGAGCACGCGGTCCTCGGTCACGACACTGATTTGCGTTCCGTCACGGATCACCTGCGAGCCAATGGATGCCGTCACCGACACCGCGAGTTCGAACTCGTCATCGCTGGCGTAGTAGCGGGTGTCACTCGACGTGATGATGGTCAGCTGGCTACGGCGTGACTCTTCGAACTGCCGCACCATGAGTTGCCCGGTGCGCGCAGAGGTGCGCCAGTGCACGTAGCGAACGTCGTCGCCGGTGACGTATGCACGCAGGGCGTGGAAGGAAATGTCGTTGTTCGTGATCTTCTTGGTGACCTGACCCTCGAGGTCGCGAACGAGCCCGGCCGCCGTCGGGTGCAGCCGTGTCGTGATGGGGTGCACGAAGAGTTCGATCTGTTCGGTCCACCGAACCGCGCGGCGGAACAAGCCGAGCTGGTCGCCGCGAACCGAAAGCGCGGGTCCGGCGAGGATCACCGCACGACGGTTGGTCGGAACCGCGAACAGTTCCTCGGTGTTCTCCCCCGGCTGGAGCCCCGAGATCGCGAACTCGGCGAGCCCCTCCCCCACCGGCACCTCAAGCGTTGTCGCGGTGGACGGTCGCTTGCCGACATTCGTCACGAGAACACGCCCGATGGCACGATCCCCGACGGTGACGCGGCGCGGGTTCAGCTCGATGTCAATCGAGTAGCTCGACCGACCGATCAGGAAGAACAGGGCGACAACAACGGCGACAAGCAGGGTCAGTCCGACAAAGGTCAGTTCCGGCCAGCCGAGCAGGAGTCCGACGACGAGCGCCACGATTCCCGACGCGAGCACGAGAGCACCGAGGCCCGAGACGACCTCGACGTACGGTGCCACGAAGCGCCACCCGCCGCGCGCGATCCCGGTGGCTGCCCGCCCGACGGAGCCGGCGCCCGACCGGACGGATGTCGCAACCGGCGCGAGTGCGCGAAGCGGTTTCTTCTTCTGCGGGGGCAACACGAATTGCGGGGTCGCCTCTACACCGGTCGCATCGGGTGCCGGTGCGATCGGTGGTGCGTCGAGGCTCGTTGTCATGCCAGGTGCTTACGCTGCGCGGTACGCGGGAACGGGCAGGTCGACGAGGATGCCGGAGATGATGTCTTCGGCTTTCACACCAGCGAACTCGCTTTCGGCGTCAACGATGATCCGGTGTGCGAGCACGGGCACGGCGAGCGTGTTGACGTCGTCGGGAGTTGCATACATGCGGCCGTGCGCGAGCGCCCAGGTCTTGATCATGCGAGCGAGCGCGAGCCCGCCACGCATGCTGGCACCGAGCGCGACGTCCTTGTGGGAGCGCGTCGCGTGAACGATGTCGGTGACGTATTCCATCACCGAACGGTCGACGTGAACCTCGGATGCCAGTTGAGACATCGCAAGCAGCGATGGCGCACCGATGATCGGGGCAATCGACGACGAGCGCGACCGGTTGGCTGCGTCGAGCAGCAGGTCGACTGCGGTGTCACGGTCGGGGTACCCGAGCGAGGTTTTGACGAGGAACCGGTCGAGCTGCGCTTCCGGAAGTTTGTATGTTCCCGCCTGCTCAACCGGGTTCTGGGTAGCGATCACCATGAATGGCTTGCCGACGGGATAGCTTTCGCCGTCAACCGTGACGACGCCCCCCTCCATGACCTCGAGCAGTGCCGACTGGGTCTTGGGCGAGGCGCGGTTGATCTCGTCAGCGAGCACGACCGAGGCGAAGATGGGTCCCTTGTGGAACTCGAACTTGTTGGATGCCTGGTTGTAGATCGTGACGCCGGTGACGTCGGACGGAAGCAGGTCGGGCGTGAACTGGATGCGCGAGTTGGTTCCCTCGAGCGTGTTCGCGAGCGCCTTCGCGAGG
>JAZQRG010000358.1:0-5011 GCA_045629445.1 Mycetocola sp.
GACTATGTGACCGACAAGGGCTACGACATCCGCTTCGCGATCGAACCGAAGCCCAACGAGCCCCGCGGGGACATCCTGCTGCCGACCCTCGGCCACGCGCTCGCCTTCATCGACTCTCTCGAGCGCCCCGAGCTCGTGGGGTTGAACCCCGAGGTCGGCCACGAGCAGATGGCCGGGCTGAACTTCACGGCCGCCATCGCCCAGGCGCTCTACCAGGGCAAGCTCTACCACATCGACCTCAACGGGCAGCGTGGCATCAAGTACGACCAGGACCTCGTGTTCGGTCACGGCGACCTGCAGAACGCGTTCTCGCTCGTCGACCTGCTCGAGAACGGTGGCCCGAACGGCGGACCGGCATACGACGGCCCTCGTCACTTCGACTACAAGCCGAGCCGCACCGAGGATGAGACCGGTGTCTGGGAGTCAGCTGCCGCGAACATGCGCACCTACCTCCTGCTCAAGGAGCGCGCTGCGTCCTTCCGCGCCGACCCCGAGGTGCAGGAAGCACTCGCGGCATCGCGCGTCACCGAGCTCAGCGACACCACGCTGGGCGAAGGCGAGAGCTACGACGACCTGCTCGCCGACTCGAGCGCGTTTGAGGACTTCAACGCTGACGAGTACTTCAACGGCAAGGGCTTCGGCTTTGTCCGCCTGCAGCAGCTCGCACTCGAGCACCTGCTCGGCGCGCGGAGCTAGCTCACTCACGACAGGCATCCGGCGGTCGAACCCCCGAACGCGACCTGTCACCGAGCGGATGCCGCTGCAGACTTTTCGACGTCTGTCGCGGCATCCGCTCTCCTTCAGACCGAGTGGCGGGCTCCGACGCATTGGCGAGCACCAGGCGTCGGGGTCCGCGCTCTTTACCCGTGAATCCCCTCAGAAAGACACCCCATGACCCTCGTCGCCGGCGTCGACTCATCCACCCAGAGCTGCAAGATCGTGATCACGGATGCCGACACCGGCGAGATCGTGCGGCAGGGGCGCGCACCTCACCCGGCGGGCACCGAGGTGGCGCCGTCCGCGTGGTGGGATGCCCTCCGTGCTGCGATTCTCGAGGCGGGCGGGCTCGATGACGTCGCGGCGATCTCCATCGGCGGGCAACAGCACGGCATGGTGGTGCTCGACGCGGACGGCCGGGTCATCCGCGACGCCCTGCTCTGGAACGACACCCGGAGCGCCCAGGCCGCGCTCGATCTCATCGCCGAGGTCGGTGCCGATGTCTACGCCGAGCGGATCGGCGTCGTTCCCGTCGCCTCATTCACAGCGACCAAACTGCGCTGGCTGCGCGATGCCGAACCGGAAAACGCGGCACGGGTCGCCGCGGTTGCCCTCCCCCACGACTGGCTGACCTGGCGCCTGCGCGGATTCGGTCCCGTCGACGATTCTGAGCTGGGTCCCGTGCTCGATGAGCTCACGACCGACCGGTCCGACGCGTCAGGGACCGCGTACTGGTCGGCGGTCACCGGCGAGTACGAGCTCGACTTCTTCGAGCGCGCCCTCGGTCACTCCGCGGTGCTGCCGCGGGTTCTGGGGCCGGGCGAGCAAGCCGGCATCACGACCGACGACACCCTCGTCGGACCCGGCGCCGGTGACAACGCTGGCGCCGCGCTTGGCCTTGGCGCGGCATCCGGCGATGTCGTCGTCTCGATCGGAACCAGCGGCACCGTCTTCGCGGTCACCGACACGCCGGCAACGGATGCCACTGGCACGGTTGCGGGGTTCGCCGACGCGTCAGGACTGTACCTGCCGCTCATCGCGACGCTCAATGCCGCGCGCATTCTCGACTCGATCGCCGGGCTGCTCGGGGTCAGCCACGACGAGCTCGGCGAACTCGCGCTTGCCGCTGAGCCTGGTGCGGACGGTCTCGTGCTTCAGCCGTACTTCGAGGGCGAGCGCACGCCGAACCGGCCCGACGCGACGGCCACCCTCTTCGGCATGACCCTCGGCTCAACGACGCGGCCAAACCTGGCGCGCGCCGCAATTGAGGGCCTGCTCTGCGGGCTCGCCGACGGGCTCGACGCGGTTCGTGGGCAGGGCGTTGTCGCCGAGCGGATCCTCATCGTCGGTGGGGCGGCGCAGAACCCGGCCGTGCAGCGCATTGCCGCGCAGGTCTTTGACGTGCCCGTTGTCATTCCGAACCCGGGCGAGTACGTGGCGCTCGGCGCTGCTGCCCAGGCGGCGTGGGTGCTCAGCGGGGAGCGGCCCGACTGGCCGCTCGCGATCGCGGCGGAGCCGGCCGTCGACTTCCGTCCGATCATCCGGGAGCAGTACCGCGCGCACTGACGGCGCAGGAGGCTGGGTCGCGCGGCGTTCAAATGCCAAAAAACCGCGGCATAAGTTCGTCATAGCGCCATTTTGCGGCATCCGAACGGCGGCAACGGCGGGCACGTTCCCTTCACCTGACGCAAAAGCACGGAAAACGGGATCTACCCGTGTCTTTGCGTCCAGCGAACGCGGCAACGTCGAGCAGCGCCACTACGGATGCCACCACCCGAGTGGATGCCATCGGCGCGCTTCAGCGACGGCCCAGCGCGGGCGGGCAGCGCGGCGGAGACTCGCGCACTGACGGCGCGGGAGCGGGGTCGCGCGGCGTTCACATGCCACAAAACCGCAGTATGAGCTCGTTATAACGCCATTTTGCGGCATCCGAACGCAACGTCGGGCAGGTTGCCCTCACCTGACGCAAAAGCACGGGAAACGGGATCTACCCGTGTCTTTGCGTCCAGCGGACAGCGAACAGCGAACAGCGTCGGGCAGGGCCACGACAGGTGCCAGCACTCGAGCGGATGCCGTCCGCCCGCATCGAGGGCGACTTAGCGCGGGCGCGCCGCACGGCGGAGACCCGCGCGATAGCCGAGGTTCGCGGCGATCACAACGAACCCGAGCACCGCAAGCGCGGCCCCCTGCACGACCTGTTCTTCCCAGAACGCCGGGGCCGAGGTCAACGGCGCGGTACTGCCGACGTACGCCGCCCACCCGAAGGTCGGCACGCCAATGAAGGCGAGGCCGGGCGCGCTTCCTGTGACGACAATCCCGACGAGGACAAGCCCAACACCAACGACGAGCACCAGGTTGCGTGCCTCCCAGCGACGCCTACTCGCCGGTGTTGGAGCATCCGTTGGACCGTCAACCGCGTCACCCGCACCATCGCTCATGCCCAGAGTCAACCACGCGAGACGCACCCAACGCACAGCGAAGCGAGCATCCGGTCACGCGATGACGTCGAAAAAGCGCAAGTTCGACGTCATCGCGTCACCGGAACGGATGCTGTCGGCAGGTCAGCGGCGCAGCATCCGGTACTCGAACGGCTCAAGCTCGAACGCCTTCACCGTGTCATCGGTGAGCAGGTCGGTCGTCCCCTTCGCGGAGACCGTCACCGGGGCGTCGCCGTGGTTGATCACCGTGAGCACGTCGCCGCGCTGCGCCACCTCGACGCTCTCGGGCAGCCCGGCGAGAAGGGGTTCGACGCCCGCCGCCTCGAGGACGTGACCGAGAACGGATGTCGTGCCGACGGCATCCGGAACCGTCGCGAGATACCACGCACGGCCTGAGCCGGTCGGGTTCACCGTGAACGCGGGCCGGCCATCGAGACGACCGCCGGCGAAGGTGCCGACCACGGTCGCGGCATCCGTGTGGATTTCCTCAGCCAGGAGCGTGCCGGTGATCTCGCCGAACTCGGTCGAGAACGGTGCGAGCTGCTGGCCGGGTTCGGTGGATCCTGGCGGCACGAGGGCACCGAAGTCCTCGAGCCAGATACCGAGCGCGTCGCCGAGCTGGGTGAGGTAGCCGCCGTCGCGGAACCGGTCTGCCTCGTCGACGACATCGCTGAACGCGGTGACGAGCAGGTCTCCGCCCGCCTCGGCGAACGCGACGAGGTTTGCGGCGCCGGTCGCGGTCAGCAGGTAGAGCTGAGGGGCGACGACGACGCGATACCCGCTGAGATCGTCGGATGCCCGCACGAAGTCGACCTGGACGTGCAGC
This sequence comes from Mycetocola sp., assembly GCA_045629445.1. Classification (GTDB taxonomy): domain Bacteria; phylum Actinomycetota; class Actinomycetes; order Actinomycetales; family Microbacteriaceae; genus Mycetocola_A. The sequence continues at coordinate 3,982 of JAZQRG010000358.1, forward strand.
TTCGAGGCGGCGTTGTACCAGCCCTGCACGAGCGACAGGTAGTTGAGCACGATCGGGTGGTCGGTGCTCTCGATCGCCCACCAGTTCTCCCAGTCGAAGACGATCGCGACCCGGGCGTCACGGCTGCCGGCGGGAAGCTCGGGCAATTCGGCCAGCTCTGAGCCGAGCGCGACGACCCCACGCCAGGTGCGGGTCCGGGTTCCGGCGTGCGGGAGCATCGCCGAGTGGAACTTCTCCGCACCGGCCTTCGACTGCCGCCACTGGAAGAACAGGATGCCGTCGGCACCGCGCGCGACCGCCTGCATGCTGAGCGCGGCCATCTGCCCTGGCGCCTTGGGCGCGTTCGTCGGCCGCCAGTTGAGAGCGTTCGTCGCCTGCTCCATGAGCAACCACGGCACCTCTGGCTTGAGCGAGCGCATCAGGTCGCGCTGGAACGCTGCGGCCCTGAAGCTCTCCGGGTCGTTCGGGTCTGGGTAGGCGTCGTCGGTGATGACATCCATCTCCGATGCCCACTGCCAGTAGTTCGCCGGCTTGAACGCACCCATGAAGTTCGTCGTGATCGGCTGGGTTGCCCCGGCCGCCCGGATGATGCTTTTCTCCATGAGGTAGCACTCGAACAGCGCGTCAGATGTGAAGCGGTGGAAGTCGAGCAGCTGGCCGGGGTTGTGGCTGTACGGCGCCTTTCTCGGCGGGAAGATCTCCTCGAATGAGCCGTACCGCTGCGACCAGAAGAACGTGCCCCATGCGTCATTGAGCGCGTCGATGGATCCATAGCGAATCTCGAGCCAGGCGCGGAACGCGTCGCGGGCGGCATCCGAGTAATCAGCGTTGAGGTGGCAACCATATTCGTTGTTGACGTGCCACATCACGACGGCAGGATGCTTGGCGTAGCGAGCGACAAGTTCGGTCACCAGTTCTGCGGCGAGACGCCGATACACCGGAGACGACGGGGCGAACTGCTGGCGACTTCCGGGCCAGTAGGTGGAACCGTTGGCGTCCTGCGGCAGGATTTCGGGGTACTTCGCACTGG
>JAZQRG010000359.1:0-7458 GCA_045629445.1 Mycetocola sp.
CGCCGCCCCGGCGCTCGCAACCCAGGCACAGCCGGCAAAGCCTGCGCGGCGACCCGTTAACCCGGCACGACTCGCGCGGATTTGCTGGGACGGCGCGATCGCCGTCGCCTCCGTTCCGGTCATCGTCCAGGCGTTTCTCAGTGACGACAACGGCTGGGTTGCGCTTCTGTTCACCGCCGTCGCCGCGCTGATTCTTGCGAGTGGAGAGGGCGGCGTCTTCGCCGGTCACACCCCGCGCCGTCACGTCGCGTGGGCCGGTCTCCCCCTTGCCGTCAGTGCACTGTGGCTCGCCCTCGCCAGGAACAACGTCGACGTGATCGAGTACTACACCCTGCCGGTCTCCGGGCTGCTCCTCGCGATCCTGGCCCTCATCCTCGTCCGCCGCGCACCAGTCACCGAGGGGGTGAGTACGCCACGGACCGTCCTGTTCAGCGCCGCTGTCGCTATCGCGCTGGTCCCTAGTGCTCTCGCCGTCGCCGCAGGGGAACCCTTCCGCACCGGACTCACTCTCGCCGCGGCTGCCGCGTTGCTCCTCAGTGGGCCGTTCCTGCCGGCCGTCTGGCAGGGAATCCGCGTCGCGGTGGTTGTGTGGCTCGCCGGTGCGATCGCCATGCTCACTATCGTTTTTGTCCTCCCGGTCTTCGGTTCTGCGTATGGTTACGCCGGGTGGGAGAACGAGGCAGCAGCCGCAAGCCTCCTCGTCGGCGGTGCCCTCTGGATGCTCCGCCGTCAGGAACCACGGATTCTCGGCACGCTTGCCGCAGCGGCAGCGCCCGTCGTCGTTGCGCTGCCGCTCGCGGAATCGATCCTCGCGGGGGTGACGGAGTTCTGGGAGTTCCTGGTCGTACTTCTTCTCGCGTGCGCGCTGTTCGTCGCAACGTCGCTGAGCCGCTTCCGCTCAGAGATCGTGCGCTGGACGGCACTCGGCACCGCAGTCATCCTCTCTGCGACAGCCTTGACGACAGGACTCGCCGATCCCTTCGAAACCGCGACCGTACCGATCGCGATCGCTCTCCTCGCCGCGGGCGCCCTCCGACTGGCAACGGACCCCGCCGCACGGTCCTGGCCGCACCTTGGCGCTGGAACTGCGCTGCTCCTGGTGCCGTCCCTCCTCGCGGACTTCACCGGCACGGACCTGGTGCGGATCGTCGCCCTCGGGATTGCCGCGCTCGCCGTCTTCGGAGCGGGACTAGCCCTCAAGCTCGGCGCTCCAACGGTGATCGGAGCGACCGTGCTGGTAATCCACGCGATCGCCCAGCTCTGGCCGTGGATCTCGGGGCTCTACGGAGCGATCCCGTGGTGGTTGTGGGCGGGCGTCGGTGGCGTGATCCTCATCGTTTTCGCGGCCACGTACGAGAAGCGCATCCGTGACTTCCGTGCCGTGTCGCGCAGTATTGCGTCACTGCGCTGACGCGAGCGTCGGCATCCGTTCACAGTTAAACGATCGATCAGGAACGCAGGTACCGAAGCACGGCGAGGACCCTGCGGTGATCGGAACCCGTTGCGTCGAGGCCCAGCTTGGAGAAGATCGCCGTGACGTTCTTCTCCACGGCGCCGAGGCCGATCACCAGGCGTTTCGCGATGCCCTGGTTGGCGAGCCCCTCAGCCATCAACTGAAGCACCTCGGTTTCACGCGGGGTCAGTGAGGCGAGCGGGTCGCGGCGCCGGGTGAGCAGTTCCCGCACCACCTCGGGGTCGAGCACCGTGCCGCCAGACGCAACGCGGGCCACGGCATCCCGAAGTTCATCGAGCGACGCCACACGATCCTTGAGGAGGTATCCGATTCCTCCGGCCGATGCGCCGAGCAGCTCTTCGGCGTAGGTACCCTCGACGTACTGGCTCAGCAACAGGATGCCGATCTCCGGCCACGACAACCGAATCTGGATCGCGGTGCGAACGCCCTCATCCCGAAACGTTGGCGGCATCCTCACATCGAGCACGACAACGTCGGCTCCCGCCGAGTCGAGGTTCGCCAGAAGGCTGGATCCGTCGCCGTACGAGCCGACGGTCTCGAACCCGGCTTCATCGAAGAGCCGAACCAGTCCCTCGCGGAGCAGCACTGAATCGTCGGCAACGGCCACCCGGATCGGCCTCGAAACGGCGTTGTTCTCGGTCACGAGGCAAGCATACGACTGCCCTAGATCTCGATGCCCGGTACGGATGCCGTCACCCGCGTGCCCTGCCCTTCCGGGCTGTCGACCCACAACGCCCCGCGCAGACCGGTGATGCGGTCGCGCAGCCCGCTGAGTCCGTGGCCGTCGTCGAATCCGGCACCACCGACACCGTCATCAGCAACGACGAGTTGCAGTCGTCTGCCCGCCCCCGAGTCCGGCGTCGTCGATATCTCGACGCGAACCCCGCTGGCCCCCGAGTGCTTCGACGCGTTCGTGAGAAGTTCGGCAATCACGAAGTACACGTTCCGCTCGATCTCGGACGGTAACCGAACCCCCGGCATGAGGGTGCTCGTCACCGTGACCGGGATGCTGCTCATCGCGGCGAGCGACTCGACGGCGCTCACCAGCCCGCGGTCCTCGAGAATGGGTGGTGCGAATCCGCGAGACAGTGCTCGAAGCTCATCGAGTGAACTCTGCGCCTGATTCCGTGCCTCAGCGATGAGCTTGCGCGCGGCGTCCGGGTCGGACTCGAGTCGTCGTTCGGCAGTGGCGAGATCCATCTGCAGCCGGACCAGTCGCTGCTGCGGCCCGTCGTGGATATCGCGCTCGAGGCGGCGCACCGACTGGTCCTCAGCCGAGACGGCTGCACCGCGTGATGCGGCGAGCGCCGCAACTTCGGTCCGGAGGTCATCGCTCGGCCAGCGCGACAGCATTCCACGAGCGACGGCGCCATTCAGGAGCGTCAGCCCACGAGTGACAAACGGGAGGGTGGCGAGGAATGCCAGTCCGGTGAGGAACAGGAGGATTCCGTCGGCGACATCTGGATCGATCGGAAGCGCCTGGTTCGAGGTAAAGAAGCGGTAGATGACATCGCTCAGCCAGAACGTGTCGCCGTCAGGGATAAACATGTTCCAGAACCAGTAGGAGATGCCCCCGAGCCCCGACGCGAGCCAGGAGAACGCCACCGACCAGGAGAAGACGCCGAGTAGGAAGCCCACCAGCCCGGTGTGAAGCAGGTACATCCAGTAGTGCCCGTTCACGAGGGGCCCGAGCGTTGTGCGCCAGAACCCCCTGCGCTCCTCGATAGGAGCCCACCGCGGGCGCTGCACTGGCCTGGTCCCTGCCGCCTCGAGGCGAACGAGTTCGAGGGTGCCGAATGCCCTGGCGACGTACAGCGCCCCGACGAGGACAAACAGGCCGATCACGAGAGCGAGGGTGCCTAACCCGACCGAGAACAACACCTGGACCAGAACAAACCCGATCACGACGATCGGCAGGGTTGGCAGCAGGTAGCCGAGTTCGCGAGGAACGCCCCGCCACAGTGCGCCGTAACCGCCCTGCGACGTGTTCGTCTCTCGTGGCTGGCTCGGGTCGTGTGCCATGGCATCCAGCGTGCCAGAAACGTTTCCCTCGGGGCGAGGGCTCAATGGCCATGGTGAATCCGCCGAGCCGCGCTGATCAATGGACATGTTCTGTTCCCGTCTCCCGCGGCCCGAAACCGTCGGGGTTCTCACCATGGGGAGTTTCCCCGGGTGTCGGTGCTCCAGGCGATTCCCGGCTTGTGTCGCCGCCGCTCGAAGTGCCGGTCGCCGCCCCGTCATGGTCCGGCGGCGTTCCCGCCCGCTCTCCCCGCTCGACGACGACAAACTGGCCCATCATTCCTGAGTCCTCGTGGGCGAGCAGGTGGCAGTGATACATATACGGCAGGTCGGGATCCGCGTAATCCTCGAATCGCATCACGAGCCGATACTCGACATCCGGTGCGAGGTAGATCGTGTCTTTCCACCCGCTCAGCTCAGGGCCGGGCGGCTCGCCGCCGACCGACTCGACCTGGAACTGCACATCGTGAATGTGGAAGTTGTGCGGCATGGCCATCCCGTTCTCGACCACCCACTCCTCCGTCGTGCCGAGCGTGACCACCTCGTCGATGCGACGCATGTCCATCGCAGCGTTATTGATCGTGAATCCGTTGAGTTCAAACCGGCGCGTGGTTACGGCATCCGTCGCGGAAAGATCGTCGATCTCCGCGAGCGTGTCTGGCACGTCCGGGACCGGCTTCAACGTCGGAGCAGCCCGCAGCTCAAGCACGTCGAACCGGTCGGTTCCACCGTTCCCGGCCGCCGTGACCTCCGGCATACCGAGGTCGGGCGGGTTCGAACGGAGAACGACGCGCTCGCCAGGGGTCATCGACACGACGATCTCCGCGCGTTCCCCCGGCGAGAGACGGATGCCGTCGGTCGTGTGCGGTTCGGCCAGGAGTCCACCGTCCGATGCGATCATCGCGAACTCACGTCCATCACTGAGGCCGAAGTTGTACGTCCTGGCCGTCGATGCGTTCAACAGCCGGAGTCTCACCGAAGAGGTGGACACGTCGAGGTACGGCGCGAGGGTTCCGTTCACGAGCACCTCGTTCCCGAGGGCACCGACGAAACCACCTCCACCGCCAGTGGACGACGATCCGCCGATCGACATGTCCTGCACAACCACGGGGATGTCGTCAACGCCGTACTCCCGCGGCAGGTCGACCTGCGCTTCCGTCTCGTCACCGAGAAGAAAGAGACCGGCGAGCCCACGGGCGACCTGATCCTCGGTCTCACCGTGGGGGTGCGGGTGATACCAGAGCGTCGCGGCCGGCTGGTCGATCGTCCACTCAGGAGAGGTCCTCCCGCCGGGGGCGATCGTCTGGTGTGGCCCTCCGTCGATCGCTGCGGGCAGGTGCATTCCGTGCCAGTGCAGCGTCGTCGGGTCAGCAAGTGCGTTCTGCACGTCGACGCGAACCCGCTCACCGCGCTCGGCCCGGAGAGTGGGACCGAGGTAGGTGCCGTTGTAGCCGAGGGTCTCGGTTGAGACACCGGCACGGAACTCACTCGTTCCGCGCTGTGGCTGAAGCGTGAACACCCGGGTCCCGTCCGGATCGACCGTCGACGGCGCCAGCGGGGGCACGGCGAGTGGCGCATCGAACTCGACAGCGCCGACGGTGTCGACGGGCCTGGCTGAGCCGACCCCTGACACGATCGCGCCCACACCGACAAACGCGGCGCAGCCGGCGATCACAAGGACGGGCACCAGCACGGCAACCGTCGCGATGCGGCGTCGGCGAGAACGCGGCCGGTGCGCGGGGGCGGAACCAGGTACTGGACCCCCGGGAGGAACTGAGGCAGAGGATGGTGAAAGCATGCCTTCAGCCTCGTCAGCCCGGCACTCGAGCGGCATCAGGGAGCCACCCGGATTCGTGCGGGGGAAAACCCCCGTATCACAAGGTAAGCGGAGCCTTGTCTTGCTTGCGGAATGTGTGAGCCTGAGTAGCGTTGCATCCAGAGCGCACCACCACCAGCGCACCAGTGAAGGGGAACACCATGACAGAAACCACCACAACCACCGTCGCCCAGGCATCCGTCAGCCCTGACGTCGCCGCTGGCGTTGCTCAGTTCCTGAGCCCGGTCGTTATCGACCTCACCGCACTCGTCGTCAACGGCAAGCAGGCGCACTGGCACGTTCGCGGAGCAAACTTCGTCGGCGTCCACGAACTTCTCGACACCATTGTCGAGCACGCCCAGGACTGGGCCGACAGCGCCGCAGAGCGCATCGTCGCACTCGGCCTCCCGGTCGACGCCCGCCTGTCGACCGTCGCCGCCAAGAGCACGACGGGTCAGCTGACCGCAGGATTCCAGCAGTCAGACGTCACCATCGCCGAGTTCGTCGCTCAGATCGACGCCGCGCTCACCACGGTGAAGACGGCGGTCGACGAACTCGACGCCATCGACCTCACCAGCCAGGACATCGCCATCGAGATCTCACGTGGCCTCGAGAAGGACCGCTGGTTCCTCGTCGCCCACGTCGCCAAGTAACACGCGTTCCCCGCTCTGAGAAAGAGGGTCTCCGTGAGGAGGCCCTCTTTCTGCGTTAACGGATGCCTGACCGCCGGCCCCTGGCGCCGGGGCCGAGGGGGGCTTAGAGAACCGAGTGCGTGAACCGGCCGTGAACGAGTGTCGCTGCCACCGGCATCCGTCGAAGTTCCGATGGTGTCGCCGCGAGCGGATCGGAATCGACGATCGCGAGGTCGGCGACGCGCCCCTCCTCGACCCGCTCGTCTGGCGTGCGCATTGCCGCAGCGAGGGCCTCGGCCGTGGTGATCGATTGTTCCGGATGCCACGGGGCTCGGTCGTCCCGCGACCTGCCGACCGCGGCCGAAATGGCGATCCACGGGTCAAGCGGCGCCACCGGAGCATCAGAACCAAGCGCGATCGTCGCGCCCGCGTCGAGGAGGCTCCGCAGGACGAACGCGCGCCGGGTCCGTCCAGGCCAGAGGACTTCGGCGGCATCGCGATCGTCCATCGCGTGTTCCGGCTGAACACTCGCCACAACGCCGAGCGAGGCGAACCGCGCGACGTCCGAGTCGCGAAGCAACTGGGCGTGCTCGATGGATCCAGCCGCACCGGTCTCGGCGAACGCGTCGAGTGCGAGCGAATTGGCCCGATCGCCGATCGCATGGATCGCACTGTGCAGACCGCCCTGTGTGGCGCGGCGCATAAGGCTGGTCAGATCGTCCTCGCCAACGGTGAGCACACCGTGGCCGTCCGGCCGCCCCGCCAGGCCGGCGTAGTCGTCGTCACAGTACGCGGTGCGCGTGTTGAGTGAGCCATCTGTGATGACCTTGAGCGATCCCACCTCGACGAGGCCGTGCGTGTGGGGCACGATCTGGCCCGTCGTCAATCGTTCGGCGAGCGCGCGGTCAAGGTCGGCAGGATAAATGCCGAATCGAACCCGAAGCGCCGTTGCGCCCGCCGCTGTCCGTCGTTTCCACGTCTCGAGATTCCAGGCCATCTCGAAATCGACAATCCCGACGACCCCGCGGGCCGCTGCGGCGTCGGCAGCGTCACGCGCCCAGGCGTCGACGAGGCTGTCGTCTGCACCGAGCGCACGACTCACCGCGAAGGCGTCCTCCTCGCGGAGCATGCCCGTCGCGTGACCGGCGTGGCCGAAACGGGCGAGGGCGACACTATTGAGCCACGCACAGTGCAGATCGGCACCGATGAGAATGATGCCGTGCTCACCCGACACCCGGTCAAACGCACCGAGGTCAGCGCTGTCTGGCCAGAGCACGTCACGGAAGCCAACCCCAACGAGTGCGCCATCCACCGGCTTCTCGCCGATCGATGCGACATGGTTTCCGACGAGAGCGAGCACGTCCGCCGCCGACGCGCTCGACGACAGGTCGAGCCGACGGTTCGTCATCGCCACCTGGGTGAAGTGCACGTGATGATCCCACAGCCCGGGAAGGACCCACCGGCCGTCCAGCGGCGTCACAGCGCCTGCGGCCGTTGCCTCGCCAACCGGTCGGATG
>JAZQRG010000360.1:0-14800 GCA_045629445.1 Mycetocola sp.
CGCTGAACTCGTCGCGATCCTGCTTGGTCCCGACAACGTCCCGTTCGAGTCGTCCATCTCGAAAAGGCTGTTCAACCGCCGCCAGCGTCGGGCCTTGGGCGCCCGCGACGGCGGCTGCATGTTTCCCGGCTGCGACCGGCCCGTGTCCTGGACCGAGGCCCACCACATCGTGCCATGGAAGACCTCCAAGAAGACCGAGGTCATCGACGGCATCCTGCTCTGCCGACATCACCACATGCTCGTGCACAATAACGGCTGGGTCATTCGACGACGGGTCGCGGATTATTACCTGATTCCTCCCGTGAGCGTCGACCCGGAGCAGAAAGAGATCCTCCTGCACAGTAAGTCGGGGCTCATGAGGGCGCGAAGACGATCTCATTCCGGCTTCCCGGAAGCCAATGTGCCAGACCCCGACCCCCAAGTCGCACCCGCACCCGCACCCGCAAGGAATGCGTCCTGAAACGAGAAGGGCAACTCGCGACCGTCGCACGTCCTGGCGAACGCGAAAGGCAAGCCGTGACGATCTGGTGGAACCAGAAGGGCACCCGCGACCATCACGTGTCCTGGCGGAAACAGAAGGGCAACCCGCGACCGTCACAGGTAGAGGGCGTGCGAGGTGGTCGCCGGGCGAGCTAGATGCCCTGCCACTCCGGCTTGTTGTTGTAGGTGTACCGGTAGTAATCGGCGAGTTTGAGCTTGGATGCAGCGGCCTCGTCGATGACAACGGTTGCGTGCGGGTGCAACTGGATCGCCGAGCCAGGCAACATCGCGCTGAGCGGTCCCTCGACCGCTGCAGCGACGGCATCCGCCTTACCTTCACCGAAGGCGAGCAGCACGAGGTGACGAGCCCGCAGAATGGTGCCAAGGCCCTGCGTGATGCAGTGCATCGGGACCTGGTCGGGTGAATCGAAGAATCGCGCGTTGTCCGACCGAGTGCGCTCGGTGAGCGTCTTCACACGGGTAAGCGAGGCAAATGACGAGCCGGGCTCGTTGAATCCGATGTGACCATCGGTGCCGATACCGAGGATCTGCAGGTCAACCCCGCCGGCCTCCTCGATTGCTCGCTCATAGTCGGCACCTGCCGACTGGATCGTGTCGATCGCTCCATTCGGAACGTGAACGCGCTCGGGCACCAGACCAATCGGTTCAACCACTTCCCGCGTGATGACGGATCCGTAGCTTTCGGGGTGTGACGCCGGCAACCCCACATACTCGTCGAGGGCGAATCCTGACACCTGGCTAAAGTCGATTCCCTGAGCACGGGCAGCGAGCGCATCATAGACCGGAAGTGGCGTCGACCCCGTGGCGAGGCCGAGAACGGCATCCTTCTTCGACGCAATGAGCGCGAGGATGGCATCTGCCACCAGCGAACCGGCTTCACGGGAATTTTCAACGATCACAACTTCAGCCATGGGCTCACATTCTTCTCCGGGGCGACACACTAACGCCTCACAGTCTGCCATGTACCGGGAGGGCGTAACGCTCCCGTGGATGCCAGCGACAGCAGCCGTTCAGGGGCGGCTGATAAAGTCGCCTCCGATCATTCATCGCTCTCACCCAGCCTTTCCATCAGGGGGAACTTGTGTCCAGGAACCGAACCACCAGCGTGTCTGCGATCGGCATACTCGCCGTCGCTGGCCTGCTCCTCACCGGATGCGCCGGCGGACAATCTCGGGCCGAGGCCTGCACCATCGTGCAGACGACCCTCGAGAAGGCACAGACCGAACTCACCGAAAGCGTCTCGTCATTCGGTGACGACCCGGTAGCCGGCGCTGAAGCCGTGCAGAAGCTCGCAACGGACTTCTCAGACGCAAACGACAAGATCACCAACGGTGACGTCAAGCCGGAAAGCACCAAGGCCACAGAGGCCCTCAACGGATTCGCCGACGAGATGGAAACCGCAGCCGCTGACCCGACGGCAGCCGACCAGACCGCGCTCAGCGACGCCATCGGCGAAGTTCAGACCACATTCGCGGACCTGCAGACGGTCTGCCAGGGCTAATTCGACGCCACAACGACAAACGCTCCCCGATCCAGTGGATCGGGGAGCGTTTCTCGTTTTCGGGGTTTAGCCCAGTCGAGCCTTGAGGTTGGCCGTGATCTCAGCGAGGAACTCCTCGGTGGTCTGGTACGGCTGGTCCGGGCCGACGAGGAGCGCGAGGTCCTTGGTCATCTTGCCTGATTCAACGGTCTTGATGACAACGTCCTCGAGCGTCGACGCGAACTCGATGAGAGCGTCGTTGTTGTCCAGCTTGCCGCGGTGCGCGAGCCCACGGGTCCAGGCGAAGATCGACGCGATCGGGTTGGTCGACGTCGGCTTGCCCTGCTGGTGCATACGGTAGTGACGCGTCACGGTTCCGTGTGCTGCCTCTGCCTCAACGACCTTGCCGTCCGGCGTCGCCAGAACGCTGGTCATGAGACCGAGCGAGCCGAAGCCCTGCGCGACGGTGTCGGACTGGACGTCGCCGTCGTAGTTCTTGCAGGCCCAGACGTATCCGCCCTCCCACTTCATGGCGGATGCCACCATGTCGTCGATGAGGCGGTGCTCGTAGGTCAGTCCAGCGGCCTCGAACTGCTCCTTGAACTCGGCGTCGAAGATCTCCTGGAAGATGTCCTTGAACCGGCCGTCGTATGCCTTGAGGATGGTGTTCTTCGTCGAGAGGTACACCGGGTAGTTGCGGGTAAGACCGTAGTTGAGGCTCGCACGGGCGAAGTCGCGGATCGACGCGTCGAGGTTGTACTGAACCTGAGCGATGCCGTCGCTCGGGGCCTGGTAGACCTCGAACTTCTGCGGCTCTGAGCCGTCTTCCGGTGTGAACTCGACGGTGAGCTTGCCCTTGCCCTTGAACAGGAAGTCGGTCGCACGGTACTGGTCACCGAAGGCGTGACGGCCGATGATGATCGGCTTGTTCCAGCCCGGAACGAGGCGCGGGATGTTGGAGATGATGATCGGCTCGCGGAAGATGACGCCACCGAGAATGTTGCGGATCGTGCCGTTGGGGCTCTTCCACATCTTCTTGAGGCCGAATTCCTCGACACGTGCCTCATCGGGGGTGATCGTCGCGCACTTGACGCCAACGCCGTGCTTCTGGATCGCGTGAGCAGCATCGATGGTGATCTGGTCATCGGTTTCGTCACGCTTCTGGATACCGAGGTCGTAGTACTCGAGGTTCACATCGAGGTACGGGTGGATCAGCGTGTCCTTGATGGACTGCCAGATGATGCGGGTCATCTCGTCGCCGTCGAGCTCGACGACGGTGCCTTCAACCTTAATTTTTGACAATAGAAAGCTCCTAGCTTGTGGGGCCTTACCGACCGCCGTCAAGCTTACCTGAGAGGCGCAAGTATCTTGATATCGAGAGAGTTCCGGATGCCGTAGGTCACGACGCCAGACGGAGCGCACACTGCACGGTGAATGCGTTTCGCGGCGCTGTGACGTCGAACCCGAGAGTCTCCGAGACCCGGGCAAGCCGGTACCTGATGGTGTTGGCGTGCACATCGAGGGCGCGTGCACAGCCCTCGATGGAGCGGCCATTGTCGAGGTAGATGGCGATCGTCTCGAGCCAGTCGGATGCGCCGTCTTCGAGCGGAACCAGAACCCGCTGCACCAGCGTGGTGCGGGCACTCTCGTCGCCGTTGAGCACGCGCTCGGGCAGGAGCTCGTCCGCCCGCACCACGGTCGGTGCCTGCAGCCACGTGTGTACCACTCGTGCCCCGAATTGTGCCGCCGCCGCACTCTGCGCCGCATCGTCCATCGACGACACCGGGTCACCGAGCACCGCCGTGCTGGTCAGGGTCACAGCGACGATATCGCGGGCGATCTGCTCGAGGCGCGTGACGGCATCCGTCATCGACTCGGTATCCGTCTCCGAAACGCCACCGGCTGCGACGGGCAGGGACAGAACGAGGATGAACCGACCGCGTCGAACGCCGGCGAGCGCATCGGCGCCGGCATCCCAGACCACACGCCGGATCCGGTCTTCATCGACCGCGTCACCGACAGCACCAACGATCACCATCGTCGGCCCTCCCGCTCGCCAGCCAACCGCGGCGAGACGGTCGGCGAGTCCGGAGACACCACGGCCGGACAGCACCGCATCGATCGCAAGCTGCTCAAGGCGCGGGTCCCACAGTCCGGGCGATGCCGATGACACCGCGTAGATCTCTGCGGCTTCGAAGGCGAGCTGGCGGGAGAAGTCAAGGCTCGCCTCCCGGTACGCGGCTGCTTCCGGTCCGACGAGGCTGTCCTCGACCGCTGCGACCGAACTGCGGATCAACTGCAGCGTCTGCTCGAGGCTGATGGACCGCACCAATTCGGCCGGAGCCGCACCAAAGACCCGTGGAACCGCTGACGGATCGGGGTGGGAACAGTACGAGAGAAAGGCATCGATGAGCGACTGGGTGATCTCCTCGATCGCCGTTCGCCGTGCGAGAGGAAGAGCCCCAAACCAGGGCAATTCGTCATCCATGCGCGCGAGTACCCGAACCAGAAGGTCACGCCCGGTGAGCGCACTCTCATCGGCCGGGGACGGATGCGATGGCGATGGTGCTGACGACATGAGAGACCTCCGTATCCGATGGTACGCGGGGAAACCTTCTCCACCGGCCCGTCGGAGCGCCACAACCGAGACCGGGCGATTCATGACACAATCCGACGGTGGCCGTGACATTCGAGTGCAGGACGGTGATGCCGCTGAGCATCGGAGACGCCTTCGACCGTTCGCGCAGCATCGACTACCACCTGGGTTCAATGGCGCGTTCGGGTGAACGCGCTGTCGGCGGCGTCACCAGCGGGCTCATGACCGAGGGCGAGCACGTGACCTGGGCGGCACGCCACTTCGGCCTTCCCTTCCGGATGACAAGCCGCATCTCACAGGTGAGCTATCCCGCCCGGTTCATCGATGAGCAGGTGCGAGGTCCGTTCAGGTACTTCCGCCACGAGCACCTCTTCCACGCCGAAGAGGGAAACACGGTCATGGTTGACCGCGTCGAGTTCGCCGCACCCTTCGGTGTGCTCGGCATTCTTGCCGAGCGACTCGTTCTCGCACGCTATCTCCACCGCCTGATCGAGGAACGCAACGAGTTCCTCGCCACACCTGATGACCAAAAATGAACAGCTGGAGAACTGGCTACCCGGACTCCCCCCGTTCGGGCTAGCCTTGCAGCATGCCTGAACTGAGACTCGCCGAACTGTCCGCTTCAACGATCGTCGCTGTCAATGCGCTCACACTCAAGCCTGGCCAGGAACAGTTCGTCGCCCCCATCTCGTATTCCGTCGCTGCAGCGGTTCTCAACCCGGCGACATCGTGGCAGCGGGTCATTCTCGACGGCGATGAGGTCGTCGGGTTTGTCCAGGCGAACTTCGACCCCGACGGTCAGGACGAATTCCAGTCGATCCTCTGGCGGATCAACGTCGACGCAGACGACCAGGGCCGAGGTGTCGGCACCTTCGCCGTTGAGGCGCTCAACGCCGAGGCGGCCAGGCGCGGATTCGACCACGTCAACGTGATTTACGAGCCGGGCGAATCTGGTCCTGAGGCGTTCTTCCTCCACGTCGGTTTCGAGCCGGTCGGTGAGACCCAGTACGGCGAGACAATCGGCGTCCGCAAGCTCTAGTCCGCACGCTCTAACCTCCGCAGGGAAACAAGAGGCATGACAGACGCGCCACGCACCCCTGACGACGTCGTTGAGATTGTCCTCGACATCGTCAGGACGATTCCTCCCGGTCGCGTCATGAGCTACGGCCAGGTTGCCGCCACGTTCGGCTCCCGCTCAGCGCGAGGGGTCGGCCGCATCATGGCGCACCACGGCAGCGAGGTGCCGTGGTGGCGCGTCATCAGGGCCAACGGTCTGCCGCCACAGTGCCACGACAACGAGGCACTCGCGCACTACGAAGCCGAAGGCACCGCTCTGCAGCCGCGCGCAGACGGCGGATACCGCATCGCGGCATCCGCTTTCGTCTGAGAACAGCGGATGCTGTCGCCCGCTTTCCAGGAAAACGCGCGATTGACAGGTCACAGATCGCGTCTTCGTCCTGCCAACCGTGCGTTGTCCCGCTAAACCAGCGACTCCCGCCAGGCGGCGTGCAGTTGCGCAAACCGGCCCGTGCCCGAGATGAGCTCTGCCGGGGTGCCATCCTCGACGATCTTTCCGTGCTCCATCACCAGCACGCGGTCGGCGATCGCCACCGTCGACAACCGGTGCGCGATGATGACAGCCGTACGGTCGGCGAGCAGGGTCTGCAGCGCCTCCTGCACGAGCCGTTCGCTCGGGATGTCGAGCGACGCCGTCGCCTCATCGAGGATGAGGACTGACGGGTCGGCGAGGAACGCCCGTGCGAACGAGATCAGCTGGCGCTGCCCGGCGGACACCCGCCCACCGCGTTTGTTCACGGCGGTGTCGTAACCGTTCGGGAGCGACTCGATGAAGGTGTCAGCTCCGACCGCGCGTGCCGCGGCCTTGATCTCGTCGAGGCTCGCCTCCGGTTTACCGATTGCGATGTTGTCTGCCACCGACCCCGAGAACAGGTAGGCCTCCTGGGTGACCATGACGATCGCCCGTCGAAGGTCCTTGGGGTGAAGCATCCGCAAATCAACGTCGTCGAGAGTGACAGTTCCCTCGGTGGGATCGTAGAACCTGGAAATGAGCTTCGCGAGCGTCGACTTTCCCGCACCGGTGGACCCGACAAGCGCGACGGTCTGCCCAGCGGGCAGGTCGAGCGAGAAGTCGGGAAGAACGACCTTGTCGCCCTTGTACGCAAAGCGCACACCGTCGAACCGAACGTGGCCACGTGCCGTCCACAGGTCGACGGGGTGAGCCGGATCCGGCACGGTTGGCTTCTCCTCGAGCACGCCAGAGATCTTCTCGAGCGCCGCCGCTGCCGACTGGTAGGAGTTGTAGAACATCGCCATCTCCTCCATCGGGTCGTAGAAACGACGCGTGTAGAGCAGCACAGCGAGCAGCGCACCGATCGCGAGAGAACCGTCGACCACCCGGAAGCCGCCGACGAGGAGCACGATGGCCACAGTGGCGTTTCCGATGAAGACGAGGCCCGGGTCGAAGACGCCGAACAGCTGGATCACCTTGGCGTTGACGCTGCGGTAGTCCTCGACGAGCTCACCGAAGTGTTCCTCGTTGCGCTTTTCCTTGCGGAACGCCTTGACGGCACGGATGCCGGTCATGGTCTCGACGAACTGCACGATTACCTTCGCGGACGCAACGCGAGACTGCCGGAACAGGGTCTGCGACCGCTTCTGGAACCAGCGGGTCAGGACAAAGAGCGGAACAAGCGAGCCGAGCAGCACGAGCCCGCTCGTTGGGTCGAGCAGGAACAGGGCAACGCCGGTGAAGAGCATGTACAGGAAACCCGAGACGAGCTGGTTGATCCCCGAGTCGAGGAGCTCACGGATGGCATCCAGATCGCTCGTCTGCCGTGAAATGATGCGCCCCGATGTGTAGCTCTCGTGGAACTCGAGGCTCAGCTTCTGCGTCTGCAGGAACACACGCTTGCGCAGGTCGATGAGGATCGCCTGGCCGATCCGCGCACTCAGGATCGTGTACCACGCCATGAGAACAGCGCCGATGATACCGGTGAACAGGTACATCCCGACGATGAGGAACGCCGGCATCCAGTCATTCGACTCCAGGACGGCAGGGAGCCCCCTGTCGATGCCGAACGCAATGAGTGCCGGGCCGGCCACCTGTGCCGCCGTCGACACGACAACGACAAGCATGGTCATTGCGACGCGCAGCTTGAGCGGCGCGAGCAGTGAACCGAGCAGCCTCAACGACCTGCGCCGGATCTGGGCGCTTTCCTTTTTGGTGAAGTCGTTGCGCTCTTCACCCTCGACGCCGTCGACGGTTACGTTGCTCATTTGCTCACCTCTTCCTGTTCCCGAGCCTCGTCCGCGAGGGCGAGGTCGAGGTCGATCTTCTCCGCCGCCTCACGCTTCTCTTCGTCTTCGAGGCTCGAGATGACGAATTTGTAGTGTTCGTTTGTCCGCAGCAGGTCGCTGTGTCGTCCGACGGCGGTGATCCTGCCATCTTCGAGCAGGGCGACCCGGTCGGCGAGCGTTACCGTCGACGGCCGGTGAGCAACGATGAGCGCTGTTGTCGACGCGAGGATACGTCGAAGCGCTGCTTCCACGAGCGCCTCGGTGTCGACGTCGAGTGCCGACAGGGGGTCATCGAGCACGAGCACCGCTGGGTTCGCGGCAACGGCACGCGCGAGGGCGAGCCGCTGGCGCTGTCCGCCGGAGAGGCTGAGCCCCTCTTCGCCGACCTTCGTGTCGACGCCGTGAGGCAAGTCACGCACGAAGTTCGCCTGCGCAATGTCCAGTGCTTCATTCAAGACGGCATCCGCCTCTGGGCTTGCCGGGTCGAGGTCTGCTCGCCCAAGCAACACGTTGTCGCGAACGGATGCCGAGAACAGCGTCGCATCCTCGAACGCCATCGCGATGTGAGTACGGAGCTCTTCCCGCCGAAGGTCGCGGACGTCGACACCGTCAAGCAGTACCCGCCCGCCGGTGACATCGTAGAGGCGCGTCGGCAACGCCGTCAGGGTCGACTTGCCCGAACCGGTGAGGCCGACGAGCGCCATGGTCTCCCCCGGCTCGAGGGTGAGGTTCACGCCGTTGAGCAGGTCAGGAACGTCCGACGGTGAATCGGCGTAGCGGAAGTGGACATCCTCGAAGACCAGTCGCCCCTCCGGGTTGGTGATGGTCTTCGGGTTCTCCGGGTCCGTGATGGTGTTGGCCGTGTCGAGCACCTCGAAGAACCTGTCCGTTGCCGTCCTGGTATCGAACGTCATCGAGAGGAGGAAACCGATCGACTCGATCGGGAACCGCAACACGGTCGCCGTCGCGAAGAAAGCAAAGAGCTGACCGACGGAGATCTCCCCCGTCGAGGCGAGCCAGACACCGGTGAGGAGACACAACGCGAACGCGACATCGGGAAGCAGCAGCAGCCACAGCCAGATTCCGGCGATTGCCTTCGCCTTCTCGATCTCTGTTCCCCGAAGGCTTTCTGCCTGTGACTCGAAGTTGCGCAGTGCGTACTTGCCGCGCCCGAAGGCCTTCAGCACACGGATGCCGTGAACCGACTCCTCGACGGCGGTCGCGAGATCTCCGGCCTGGTCCTGGCTGCGCCTCGCGATGATCGAGTACTTCTTCTCGAACACGAAGCCGTAGATCCAGACCGGGACGGCCAGCGTCAGGAAGATCGTGCCGAGGAGCCAGTGCCAGTAGAACAGCACAGCGGCACCGATCACGATCGTGACCATGTTGACCACGAGCAGGACGAGGCCGAACGACAGCCAGCGCCGGATGAGGTTAAGGTCGCTCACCGCTCGGGACAGCAACTGTCCCGACTGCCAGCGGTCGTGGAACGACACCGGCAGGTCCTGCAGCCTGCTGTACAGCGAGTTGCGCATCGCCGCTTCAACGTGCGTTCCCGGGGTCAGCACGAACCAGCGCCGAAGCGCGATGAAAACAGCCTCGAGCACACCAAGTCCGAGGACTGCTCCCGCCGCCCACCAGATCTGCGACGTGTCCCTCGTGGCGAGGGGGCCATCGACCAGGGCCTCGAGCACGAGCGGAATGCCGAGGGCAACAAGGCCAGCGCCCAGCGCCGCCCCCATACCGAGGTAGATCCTCGGCAGTGCGGACTTCGCGTACGGGTATATGCGCAGGAGACTGCGGAACGTACTCAGCGTCGAGGTGTGGTTCGACACCGGGGTCTGTGCATCGTCGGTTTGACGAGCCATGCGAGACACTTCTCTTCCATAGATGGGCCCGAAGCGGGCAGACAGGCAACGAACGTCGTCGTTCCTGAGGAAACGTTGAAGGGAGTCGGCAGATTCCTTTCGTGGCACTCTGCCGGGGAGCGCTGTCGCTCACGCACGCGCGAGCGAGGTCCGGAGCGTCAGGACCGGGCGGCTCCGCTCGACGCAACTCGGTGCGCGGAGAACGGTCGGACACGGCTCGTCGTGGCACCAAAAACCAACACCGGTACCATCGTCATGTTCGAATAGCTCATCACGTCCTCCTCGCCGCCAATACAGCCCTTCAGCCTAGAACGCCGGGCCCCGGGAGGGCAAGAAGTATTTTGGCGCTGTGCTAGCCGAGCCGCACCGAGAGGCAGGTGAGCGACCCCTCGAGCTTCTCGAATTCGCTGATATCGACGCTCACGACGGTGTAGCCAAGATCGGAAATCATGGCGGCTGTCTTCGGCGCCGACGACGACACGAGAACGCTTGTCTCGGAGAGGACGACAACGTTCGTTCCCGCTTTCTCCGGCACGGAGAGGAAACGCGGGAAGAACGCCGGATTATCGACGAGGTCTGGGTGCCCGAGGATGGTGCCGTCGGGAAGCGCCGTCAGCGCCGTCTTCAGGTGGAGTGCCTTCGTTACCGGCACAGCGGTGACGCGGTAGCCGGTGCGGGTCGCGATCTCTCGGAGCTGGCGGATGCCGTCGGCGTTGGTGCGAGAACCGCGACCGACGTAGATCCGGTCACCGACGACAAGCACGTCACCGCCGTCGAGCGTGCCGGGGTGCATGATCCGTTCGATGTCGAGTCCAAGTGACGCTGCAGCGTCTTCAGCGGCATCGGCCTCGTCCCTGCGGCTGTTCACGCTGGAGCGAGTGACGACGGCTACGTTGTCGAGGATCACGAGGGTGTCTTCGACGAAGACCGAATCGGCAAGGCTGTCGGCGAAGGCAACTTCACGCGTGGTCCAGCCGTTGTCTTCGAGAGCCTTCGTGTACGCCTCCCACTGCGTGTCTGCGCGCTCGGTGTCGACGGTGGTGCGCTCGATGTGGGTGACGACTCCCTTCGCGAGGTTCGACGCGGGCATCCGCACGAGGGCAATCCGGTTCTGGGCCTCTGCCGCAGCGGTCTTCCAGTTCATCGCGATGGTGAAGACGGCGCGGCCGACGGTCGCGGCGATGATCGTTGCGACCACGACGTAGACACCGTTGATGCTCACGAGCGTGCCAAGAAGGTAGGAGATGACCTCGCCGTTGAGTTCGAACCCACCGGCGAGAGTCGTAATACCGGTGCCGATGAGAGTTCCGATCAGGGCGGAGAACAGACCCGCAAGCAACGCCGTCCACCAGAATCGCAGGGCACCCACGAGGGCGAAGACGAAGACGAAGATGAACGCAAAGAGGCTGCCGAGGAAGTAGTAGTCACTGACCTGGGTCAGCACCGAGGCCTGGTATTGCTGCGAAACGAAGAAGATGAACACGCTTGCTGCGTGCGTCACCACGATCGTCAAGAGCGCGGCCAGGAACGATGAAACGAGCCGGCGGCCCCAGGAAACAGTCATGGGCTCGAGCCTAGTGTCTGCGCGGGCGCGTACCGGTCGCGACCACGGCATATCGGTGCCGACGCGCCGTCGGCAGCGAGCGGCGTGCACGCAACGGGACGGCATCCGGGATCGGCGCCGAATGCAAAACAGCCGGCACCGTCGTGTCCGGTGCCGGCTGTTCTGTGTTATCTGCGGGAAACGATCAGTGGAAGAAGTGGCGTTCCCCGGTGAAGTACATGGTCACGCCTGCCGCTTGTGCGGCCTGAATAACCTCATCGTCGCGCACGGAACCGCCCGGCTGGACGACGGCCGTCACCCCGGCGTCGAGCAAGACCTGGAGTCCGTCTGCGAAGGGGAAGAACGCATCGGATGCCGCAACCGAGCCGGCTGCCCGGTCACCGGCGCGGGTGACAGCAAGGTGACAGGAATCGACACGGTTCACCTGACCCATTCCGACACCGACTGATGCCCCGCCCTTGGCGAGGAGAATGGCGTTCGACTTGACCGACCGGCAGGCCGTCCACGCGAATGCCAGGTCGGCAAGCGTGTCCTCATCCGCCGGTTCCCCCGCGGCGAGGCTCCAGGTGCTCGTCACCCCGCCATTGACCGAGAACCGGTCAGCCTGCTGCACGAGGACACCGCCGGAGATCTGCTTGGCCTCGAGGGGCTCAGGTGCGAAGTCCGCCGGCAGTTCGAGGATGCGCAGGTTCTTTTTGGTGCGCAGCACGTCAAGTGCGTCCTCGTCGAAACCGGGAGCAACGAGAACCTCGGTGAAGATCTCCTTGATCGTCTCGGCCATCTTGAGCGTCACCATGCGGTTCGCAGCAATGACACCGCCGAACGCCGAGACCGGGTCGCAGGCGTGCGCCCGCGCGTGGGCGGATGCGATGGCATCCGGTGCTTTCGGCGCAGCAACAGCGATACCGCACGGGTTGGCGTGTTTGATGATCGCGACGGCGGGAACCGTGAAATCGTATGCGGCACGCACCGCGGCATCAGCGTCGACGAAGTTGTTGTAACTCATCTCCTTGCCGCCGAGCTGGACGGCCTGAGCGATGCCATGCCCGCCTGCACGCAGGTAGAGCGCGGCTTCCTGGTGCGAGTTCTCGCCATACCGGAGCACGTGTGCGAGTTCGGCCTGGATTGTGAGCGATGCGCCGAAGCCCTCAGCGGTGTCGGTGAACCAGCCAGCGACAGCCGTGTCATAGGCGGCGGTGTGCGAGAACGCACGAGCGGCAAGCTCACGACGCTGCGCGAACGTGGTTCCGCCCTGAGCGACAGCCTCGATGATCTCACCATAGCTGGCAGGTGAGACCACGATGGCGACGTTGGGGTGGTTCTTTGCAGCGGCACGGACCATCGCGGGGCCGCCGATGTCAATCTGTTCGACGACATCGTCACCGGCCGCACCGCTCGCGACGGTCTCAACGAACGGGTAGAGGTTGACGACAACGAGTTCGAACGGTTCCACCCCGAGCTCGTCGAGCTGCTGCTCGTGCGACTCGAGGCGGAGGTCAGCGAGGAGACCCGCGTGTACCGACGGGTGCAGTGTCTTTACTCGCCCGTCGAGCGACTCGGGGAAGCCGGTAACGCTCGCGACGTCGGTCACCTCGTACCCCGCGTCACGGATGGTCTGGGCCGTCGATCCCGTTGACACGATTTCGACCCCGGCCTCGGCGAGTGCACGGGCGAGGTCGAGAAGACCGGTCTTGTCACTCACCGAGATGAGTGCGCGCGTAATGGGCACGATGTCACGTTCGCGGTAAAGGCTCTTGTCGTGGCTTGGACCGGCCATTGTGTGCTCCTTGGGACTGCCGAATGAACGGGGTTGAGAGGCCGGTCGCGCTAAAGGGCCGCGAGATCCAGACCGTTTGCGATGTCGAGAACCGTCTGCACGAGCAGCCGGCGTTCGACGGGTTTGATGCGTTCGTGTAATTCGTGTTCGGTGTCGCCCGGAAGAACGGGAACGCGCTCCTGGACGATGATCGGACCCTGGTCGATTCCGTTGTCGACCACGATGATGGACGCCCCGGTCTCGGTGACGCCCGCCGCGAGTGCGTCTCGCACACCGTGGGCGCCGGGAAACTCCGGGAGGTATGCGGGGTGGGTGTTGATGAGGTGCGGGGCGAGCGCGTCGACGACAGCCTTGGGCAGCAACCGCATGAATCCGCTCAACACGACCAGGTCTGGGTTCCAGACCCGGATCTGCTCGAGGAGCGCCTGACCCCACTCGTCACGTGTCGCGAACGAGCTGTAAGGAACGGTGAATGACGGGATCCCGAATTCCTCGGCATGGGCGAGACCATCGGCTTCGCGGTCTGCACCGACGGCGACCACACGGGCCGGGTATTCAGCGTCTGCCGACGCCTCGAGCAGCGCACGGAGATTGGACCCCGTGCCCGAGATCAGCACGACGATATTCAGCACGTGGCAATCCTACAGTTTCGCGGCCGTCGAGCTTGGGCGCTCAGCGAAAGGCGGACGTCGCGCGGCGGGCAGGAGCATCGACCTGGCCGGCGTCACTCTTGCCGGAGGCCATGCCGATGAGCGCGGCGAGAGTTACCTCGACGAAGGTGAAAAGCGCGATCAGCCACGGGTTGGGCCCGACGGTGACGAACCGGCCGGGGCCGATCGCTCCCCCGGAGAACCACGCGAGCAGCCCGAGACCGATCGCAGCGACAACGCCGATCCCGACAGCGCTGAGTGCGAGGCGCCCAGCGAGCGGACCGCCGCGCAGGTCGGCGACGAGCCGAGGGCGAACAAGCGCTGCAGCAACAAAGCCGATCAGGAGCGGCACCAGGAGCCCGAGGAAACCGAGCGGAAGGTCACCGCTTGGAAGAGCGCCGAGGATCGGGAACGCCGGGATGGGGCCGACGAGGGTGTTCACCGGTGAGATGGAGCTGCCGACACCGATCGCGAAGCCGGGCCCGATGAGCCATGAGGCAACCCAGACAATCAGGTTGCCGAGGAAGCCGAGCTGCGCAACGGTCGCCATAATCCCGCCGGACACCCCAAGCTGAGAGCTCTGGTACAGGCTCGTGATGAGTCCGAAGTTGGCAAAGATCAGGACGGTGAGCAGGGTGGCGGCGACCGCGACCAGACCGAGGATGGCTGCGAGCCCACCGCGGAAGGAGGCGCCGAGAACGGCGAGCGTCGTATCGCCGAACCGGTCGGTGATGCGCGCAACGATTCCATCCGCTGGGCCGCGACCAGCGGCATCCGCTCGCCAGAGCACAAAACCGGCACCGGCGAGGAGTCCGACCGCGTACACGACGCCGGGAAGAACGAAGCTGTGGCAGAGCGAGGGACTCACCGCTGACGCCGTCGCCGTGAGGGCAATAGCGCCCGTCAGCAGAACGAAGGTGAGAAGGGCCGCGTCGAGACCCGTCGGCCATAACCGGGTGCCAGCGGCGCGCGCGCCGGTGCGTGCACCCATGAGAACGGTGAATGCGGTGATGGCGAGCGGTGCGATACTCACGACGAACGGGGCG
>JAZQRG010000361.1:0-3142 GCA_045629445.1 Mycetocola sp.
AGGAACGGGACGCACGGCGCGACCGCCGCAAGCCCGGGTACGAGGCCGGCGACCGCGAGTGCGATTCCACCGCCCTGGCTGATGCCGAAAACGGAGGTGCGAGACGCATCGATGCTCTCGAGCTCACGCACCGTCACAACCGCACGAACAGCATCCGTGAACAGGCGGCGGTAGTAGTAGGTCTCTCGACTGTCGATGCCACGCGTCATCACACCGGGGGCCTGTGGGCCTGTGCCATCGGGATCGGGAGTGTCGCCGATTGACCAGCCGCTGCCCTGTCCGCGCGTGTCCATCTGGAAGTGGGCGAACCCCGATGACGCGAAGAACAGGTCTTCGAGGGGATGGCCCCGCCCGCCGCCGTAGCCGACGAACTGCACGATTGCAGGCAGCGGTCCTGTCGCTCCCTTGGGCATCCGCAGCCAGGCACGAACCGGCTCGCCATTCCAGCCCGAGAACGTCACGTCGAAAACGTCGATCGTCGTCAGGCCAGTTTCCACAGGTTCGATTCGAACAGCGGACCCTGCGGCGCGCGAGGTCTCGAGGGTGGCTGCCCAAAACTCATCGAAGTCGTCCGGATCGACCTGGCTGCTGCGGTAATCGGGGAGTTCAGACGCGGGCATGTCGACGTACATCGGTGGACCTCTCGAAGGGGGCAGGAAGCGGCTCAAGACTAGCGAAGCCGGTGGCGCCCTGAGAAGAGCCCGTATCCGCGACACGGGGACCGTGTGTGCGCAGCCCATGATCGGAGACGTTCGGTATCGTTCGAGGAAACTATGAAACACTCGAACGCCGGCCAACTGACCGTGCGCTCCCGAGTGCGGTATAGGCCAGTAGACACAGAATCCCGAGCTGACAGTGAATAATCGCGGCACCAACCTCGACACCGTTCGACGGTACAACCTGTCGCGCATCCTCGGACTCGTTCACCGCGAGGGTGCCGTTTCGCGCTCGACACTGACCCGCGAGACCGGCCTCAACCGGTCGACGGTCGCCGCACTCGTCTCAGAACTCGCCGCCTTGCGGCTCGTCGTGGAGGCTGATCCCGACGTCAATCGCGGTGTCGGCCGGCCATCGCCCGTCGTGAGGCCGCACCCCGACTGCGTGGCATTTGCCGTGAACCCCGAGCAGGATGCCATCAGCGTCGGGGTCGTCCGCATGAACGGTGAGGTCGTCAACCGGGTGCGGTTCGAGCTTGACGCGCCACTCGGGGTCACCGAAACCGTGCGGATCACCGCGGACATCATCGCCGACCTCCGCTCGCGCCTGCCCGCCGATGCTGTCATCGCCGGAATCGGCGCTGCCGTTCCCGGTCTCGTTCGTTCAAGCGACGGCGTCGTCCGACTCGCGCCGCACCTCGGCTGGGTCGATGAACCGGTTGCGTCGCTCTTGTCGGATGCCACGGGGTACGTTGCGCGTGCGGCCAACGACGCGAGCCTTGGCGCGCTCGCCGAGCACACCTTCGGTGCGGGAAGGGGAGTGGGCGACCTGATCTACCTCAACGGTGGAGCCTCCGGCATCGGTGGCGGGGTCATCGTCAACGGTGCCCCGCTCAGCGGGGTTGGCGGATACGCCGGCGAGTTCGGTCACAACCTCGTCACGGCGCCAAACGGGCCGCGGCACTCCACCACCGGCGGCGCGCTTGAGGACGAAGTGAACCGCAGCCGGTTGCTCGAGCTGCTTGAGTTGCGCTCGGCCGATCCTGCCCAGTTCGAGGAGGCGCTGCTCTCGTCGACGTCGCCCGAGCTCCGCACGGAAGCTGTGCGCCAGCTCGGCATCCTGAGCATCGCCCTTCGCAACGCGATCAACGTGCTCAACCCTGAGCTCGTCGTCCTCGGCGGATTCCTTGCCTCGCTGCACGCGCTCGATCCCGATCTGCTCGAGTCGCTCGTCGCCGAACAGACCCTCGCGGCGTCATACGAGTCGGTTCGGATCGTGCGTGCCCAGCTCGGCCAGGACCTGCTGCTCATCGGTGCGGCACAGCTCGCGTTCGAGACCCTCATCGACGACCCCGCTCGCGTCGGCGCCTGAACTTCGCTGCGTAATTCCCCGAGGCGTCGACGTCAAGGGTTCCCTGTGATCGAATCGATTCGATAATATTGGGACGCTGGGAATAACCCGCCGTTCTCCCTCCTTACGGTCAGGGTCCCCGCAGTTCATTCGTGGGATGCTCGGCCCTCGCAGAAGATCTAGGACTCCTCTCAAGTGACCACTACTGTTGTGCATCCCGGCGACTCGCTGACCCGTCGTCAGCGCCTTGTCTACATCGTCGTTCTCGGTGCGCTGACCGCGCTCGGCCCGTTCACCATCGACCTGTACCTGCCCGCTTTCCCCGTGCTCGAATCGGAACTCGACGTCCCGGCATCCCTCATTCAGCTCACGCTTACCGGAACCACCATCGGTTTCGCGCTCGGGCAGTTGTTTATGGGCCCGTGGAGCGACAAGGTGGGCCGCAGGCTTCCGCTCATCCTGGCGACGAGCGTGCACATCGCAGCGAGCGTCGGCGCCGCCTTCGCGCCGGATATTCTCTGGCTCGGCATCTTCCGGGTGCTGCAGGGTGCCGGTGCAGCGGCCGGCGGTGTCGTCGCCATGGCGATGGTTCGCGACCTCTTCGGTGGAAAACCACTGGTACGGATGCTGTCACGCCTCGCGCTTGTGACCGGTCTTGCACCGGTTCTCGCGCCGGTCATCGGTTCACAGTTGCTCCTCTTCCTCGACTGGCGCGGTTTGTTCGTTTTCCTCGCCCTTTACGGCGTTGTCGTGATGCTTGCGGTGACGATCTTCATCGTGGAAACGCTTCCGCCCGAACGTCGCCACGGCTCCGGGCACTCGACGGTTCGTGACCGCTACCGTTCGGTCTTCACGGACCGGGTGTTCGTCGGTGTTGCTCTCATCGGTGGAATGAGTTTCTCCGGGTTGTTCGCGTACCTGTCGAGTTCGTCGTTCCTGTTCCAGGAGCTCTACGGCCTGGATCCGCAGCAGTATGGCTTCCTCTTCGGACTCAACTCGATCGGCATCGTCATCGGCGTCCAGGTCACCTCCCGAGTGATGCGCTCCATCGGCCCGCAGTGGATTCTCGCTGTGACGACAGCTGTCCAGGCGACGGCCGCCCTCGCGATCATCGTGCTGACGCAGACGGGTGGTG
>JAZQRG010000362.1:0-2121 GCA_045629445.1 Mycetocola sp.
AGCGCTTGACGACGGGCGGACGCGCGCCACCGGGCACAGCGTTTACCCGACGCTCGAGAATCGCGACGGCATGGTCGAATCCGGCATGGAGAAGGGCGTCAACGAGGGCTACGAGCGGCTCGACGAGCTGCTGGCCTCCGCTGACAAGCCGGTACCCGCCTGAACGAACGGATGCCGTTCCTCACTGAAGACGGGCAGGTTGCGAGTCGCAGCCTGCCCGTTTTTCGTTGCCGTTTGGTGGCATCCACGTTTCATGTCGGCTGTCCGGCGTTGCTAGCCCGTTGGTGCTCGCGCCGCATTGCTCGACCCGCCGTCTCATTTACCTGCGGCCTGCCGCTTCGCCGCGTGCCTCTTCAAGACGATGCCCATCAGGATCCAGACGCCGAGCGCGGTGATGATCCAGACGACCAGTGTCGCGAGGACCCAGGCCGTCACACCGGAGATGGCCAGCCCGCCCGTGAAGAGCGTGGCGATCAGAAGCGCAAGGAAGGTTGACACCAGCCCGATGCCGCCGAGGATCGGCGCGGCATACTGGCGGGCCAGGTTGAACACGAACGGCGAGAGGATGGCCTGGGCGACCGTGAACACGGCGACGGCGACGAGGAAGCCGCCTGGCTGCAGGGTCACCCCTGGCACGAGCCAACCCGCGGCGAGAAGTCCGAGAGCCGCGGTGACAATGGACACGACGACGTTCATCAGAAACCGGAACATGCGACCACCTGCTTTCCCGCGCAGCGCGACTTGGGTCAAGCGTCGCGGCGCTGGCGTCACTGTAGCGAGCCGATTCCGCCGAGCGCTAGGGGCTCTCGTAGCCCTCGCGGCGGCGGGGCGACCGCGGTGGCGGTGGCGGTGGTACTTCCTTGGCGGCGATCACCCGGTCGAACCGGACGGTCTCCATGCCGCGCTTGCCCGCGATGACGCAGGCGCTGTCGTCTGCGCGCATGAACCAGCCCAGGGCATCCGTTGCCTGTCCGTTCTCCAGTGAATAGCGGATGACCACGCGGGTGCCCTCGGTGGTGGTGCGGAGGAACGCGACGGCGTCGTCGTTCAGCATGCGGAGGTCGGGGTCGAGGGGAGCATCCATCCAGCTTGCCATGGGCCGAATTCGGGTGCTGCCGTTTCTGCGGGAGGAGAATCGTGGGGCCCACGGTCTATCGGCGGATGGACCCCCGGATTCGCCTCCCGAAGCCGCTCTGACGACCGCCGGGGCGACCCTAGCCGCACCGAAACAGCCGGAGTACCCTGACGCTCAACCACGGACGAAGGGACCTTCCATGCCTGACATCACTGTGACGACACCCGGTGCGCCCTGCTGGCTTGAGCTCACCACTTCCGACCCCGGCCGGTCGCAGGAGTTCTACCGCGCGCTCTTCGGCTGGGACGCCGACGTGGGTGACGACGTGCTCTACGGCGGCTATGTGAGCTTCGCCTCGAAGGGGAGGCGCGTTGCCGGGGCGATGAAGAAGCAGGACGACGCCCACTATGCCGACTCGTGGTCGGTCTACCTCCTCACCGAAGACGCCGAGGCGACGGCCGCAGCGATCGCGGAGGCGGGCGGCGAGAACATGTTCCAGCCGATGGATGTGCCACACATGGGCGTGATGGGATTCGCGACGGATGCTGGCGGTGCGACGGTCGGATACTGGAAGCCGGGCGACCACACCGGGTTTCAGGTCGAACGCGAGCACGGTGCGCCGGTGTGGTGTGAACTGCTCGCGGCGGACTTCGAGAAGGCCGTCGCGTTCTATGAGAAGGCGTTCGGGTGGACGCTGAAGGACGAGGGGGACACCGACGAGTTCCGCTACAAGACCTTCGAGCGTGATGGCCAGCCGTTCGCCGGGATTTACGACGCGAAGCGCGACCTTGGTGAGGGTGAAGGGTCGTCGTGGGCGGTGTACTTCGGCGCGGATGACGTCGATGCGACGGTCGCGAAGGCGCTCGAGCTCGGGGCGACGGTGAAGGATGCCGCGGAAGACACCGAGTACGGCCGCATCGCCGCGGTGACCGACCCGACCGGGGCCGTGCTTCGGTTGATGTCGTTCTGAGCGGGGTCGCCTCGCCTTCGGATGCCGCAAAACCGCGGTTTGGGGACGGCGGTTTCAGGTTGTTAGCGCAACACCC
>JAZQRG010000363.1:0-14980 GCA_045629445.1 Mycetocola sp.
CGATGTTCGCGGTCGCCAACACCGCGCTGATCAACATGATGATGGCGAGCCGCCTGCTCTACGGCATGAGCAGACAGAATGTGCTCCCGCCGTTCCTTTCGAAGGTGGCTCCGAAGCGCCGCACCCCGTGGGCGGCAATTCTCTTTACGAGCGCCCTCGCAGCCGGCCTCATCATCTACGTCTCACTCGACGCGGAGGGTTCGATCGTCGCCCTCCTTGGGGGAACGACATCGCTCCTGCTGCTCACGGTGTTCGCGGTCGTCAACGTGACGGTCCTGGTGCTCCGTCGTCAGCCCGTCGAGCACAAGACCTTCCGCACACCCGTCGTGCTACCGGTCATCGGTGCGATCACGTGCCTCTACCTGGTGCTTCCGTGGACCTCCGGCCGACCGGGCGGCCAGTATTGGATCGCGCTCGTGCTTCTTGCGATCGGCATCGTGCTGTGGGTCGTTGAGCGCATCTACACCGCTCGAAAGCGTGCCCGCGCCTAGACTGTCGCGCTGAAAGTACGGCAGGCACGATTGACGGATGCCGTGGGCACGTTGCCCGGACGCAAACGGTCGCGGTTTCGCAAGATTGTGCAACCGTTTCTGGCCGAGCAGCGCCTGTCCAGCGGTTTCTGGCCGAGCAGCGCCTGTCCAGCCGGTTCTGGCCGTGCTGCACTCGAGTGACACCGGCATAACGCAGCGCAGGGCGCCCCGGCCGTGTGGCCAGGACGCCCCGCGGCGAGAACGTTCTACTCGGTGTCGACCTCGTCGAGCGGTTCGATCGGCTCCTCAGCGGGATCGCGACCCAGCAGACACAGCCCCGCGTACGGCTCGAGGTGCACGGTGAAGCTCTGCAGGTCGTCGACGTGGCCGATCTCCTCGCCCGTCTGCGCGTTGTAGACAATGCGACGGGGAGTGAAAGCCGAGGAGCGAACGGTGCCCTCGATCGTCTCTCCGGTGAAGTTGAGCACCGTCACCTGAAGCCTGGCATCCTCGAGCGTCGCGTCGCCGCCATCGAGGCGGTGCACCATAACGAGCATGCCGGGGTGGGCGACGTCGGGAATGTCGAGCTGGGTTCCGATATCGAGACCGAGCGTCGAGCGCACCGACAGGATCTGCGATACCTGGCTGGCGAACGACGTCGGGTCATCGAGCTGTTCGGGAAGTGAGCCGTAGAGCGAACGTCCGCGCGGCATCCCGGAACTTGACACCATTGCATCCGGTTCGAGGTCCATGAGGTCGTGCGCACCACGGTGGACCCAGCGGGTGTCGCCCTCGGCGATAAGGTCTTTGACCTCGCTCGACGGCAGCGGGAGCATCCCGAGCAGGTCCCACGCGGAGAGGGCGAAGACACCCGGCTGCCACGCGTTGAACATGACGAGAACGAGGTGCGCCCTGCGGATGCTGTCGATGTGGTCATCGGTGATGGCATCGAGCGTTGTGAGGCCCTGTGCCGCTGCGATGACGGATGCTGTCGTGCACGCGATCCCGTTGGTCGTGAACACGAGATTGTAGTCAGCGGCCTCACCGGTGAGCTTCTCGAGAAGATCCGCGCGGATCGTTTCGGCGAGTTGCGCGCCGGTCATCTCCTCGTCCCGGAACGGGTACAGGTCTGCACGGTGCAGCGTCGCCCAGTGGACGAGCTCGTAGGTCAGCTCGTCATGGTTCTGCATGGCGTGAACGAGGCTCACGGGCTCGACACCGGTGGACAGCGAGGTTCGCAGGGTCAGCCGCAGGAACTCGGTGTCGCCCATAGCGAGGGCGTGCTGGTACGCCGGCCGGTTGATGAAGTCATACGACAGGTCAGCGCCGACACGACCCGTGTCGCGGATGTCTTCCATGGTGAGGTTGAGCTCCTGGAAGGAGAATCCACCCACCTTGCGCACCATGCTCGCGATGACGTGGTTGGCAGCTTCGGAGAGCGGGTGGCCCTCTGACCAGGCGGGGGAGCCCTCAGCGCTCTTCTCGACCCCGAGGAATCCGTTGGCATCGAGGCGCAGAGCGCTCGAGCCGAGGTCACCAAGGGAGTGAAGCGCGTCACCAATAACGAGACGCATTCCGGCGAATGTTGGGTCAAGCCAGTTGATCGACGGCTGTCCCTGCTTGAAGTAGTGCAGGTACACCCAGCGGCGGGTCCTGCCGTCGGGGCCAAGGACGGGAGCGGTGACGCTCCAGTTGGTCTCCTTGGTGCCGGGGGAGTAGAAGATGACCCGCTGCAGCTGACCGATGATGTAGCCGAGGTCGGCGAGACGTGCCTCGGTTGCCGCGTCGAGGTTCACCGAATCACGGTGGTCGGGAACATCGGGCAGCTCGTGCCAGTCCTCCTCCGGGATTTCGATCATGTGGTAAATGCCGGGGTAGTCCTTGTAACCCATTTCCGCGAGGCGGAAATCGGCGCCTTTGCCGGTGTGCCCAGGAACGATGTCGTCGATCACGCTGCCCCCGTGGCGATCAGCGGTGTCGGAGAGCTGGCGGAACTCGTCATCGGATCCGAACGCGGGGTCGATCTGGGTGCTGATCCGGTCGAAGTGCCCATCGACGCTCGCCGTTGAGGTCCACCCGGTGATGCCACCGGCCTGCTTCACCGGACCGGTGTGCACCGCCGTGATCCCGATCTTCTCGAATGCGTCCCACAGGGCGTCGTCTCCGAGCGCGGCGAGGTACGACTGACTGCCGGTGATGAGGGAGATGGGGTATGCCGTGAACCAGACGGATGCCGTCTGGATGGCGCGCCGGGCGTCCGGCCGTGCGTATGGATTGCGCCACATGCTCGGCTGCCCGGAAAGACCACGCCCAAGCACTTCGGCGTCGCGCAGCATCGACTGCCGAATCAGCCACTCGACGTACGAGGGATTCGAGGCGTCTGCTGAGCGGGGATCCGAGAATGAGCGACGAATGCTGCTCGTTCTCATATTTGAACGTGGACGGAGCCGTTGAGGCCGGGCCGGATACAAATCCTCGTCGTAGGTGATTTCGATCGGCTCGATCTCGGGTTCGTCTGTCATCGTGGCGCGCTCCTCTGGCCCAGTGCGTGCGGAGCGGCGTCGACCGTTCCGCATATGCACGAGTATGCCCTCAATCAGTGGCGAGTTGGTAAACGCGGGGTGCACCATGGCGCTTGGGATGCCTGTGGTGTAGTGGAGGCTTCGCGTGTTGTGTGCCCCCGCGTCCCGGTGTCAAATATCGAGGGTGTCGCCAGGGGCGAGCGGGACGAAAACGCCGCCGTTCTGCTGGGTAGCCCACTCGATCCGCGTGTTGGCCATATCCTTGCCCGCTTTCGCGAGCACCATCTCGTGGGTTGGGAACGTGCGGCGCGGTTTCGCGGCGAGGACGAAGTCCATGACCTCACCGATCTTGAGCCAGGGTGCGCCAGCCGGAACCGCCATGACATCGATGTCCACTCCTTCGGGCACGGTATAGGAGTCACCCGCGTAGTAGACCCTGCCATTGATCAGGACGCCGACGTTGTCAATGATCGGAATGGACCAGTGGATCTCATTGTGCTTGCTTCCGAAGAACTCGAGGACGAACGGCCCCACCTCGATGCGATCACCGGCCGCCACGACCTGAACCGGAAAACCCGTTGCCTGAGCGGCGAACCCGGCTGGCCCGAAAATCTGCACATCCGGGCTTTTGGATCGAATGCGCTCGAGTTGCTCCGGTGTCCAGTGGTCGGCGTGCTCATGTGTGACGACGATGGCATCGGCCTGTGCGCCGTCGGTGAGCGGGGTCGTGAACGACCCGGGGTCGACGAAGAGTTTCCTCCCGGATTCTTCGAGGATCAGGGCGGCGTGTTCGAGCTTCGTCAGTTTCATACTCCGAGCTAATACCGTCCAAGCCCTCCTCGGCAAGCGGGACGCCGGGCTTGAAGTATTCTCCGAAACGCATACAATTCAGCCCCCAGATGGCGAGCGTTTCCGCACGTTTGTGCAGAATGCGCCACGGTTGGTCTCGTGCGACCCGGCGGGGCGGGTGCTCAATTTGAAAGTGCCCGATTCCTGTGCCATACTCGAACACGTTGTTTCCGGCCCCATCGTTTAGCGGCCTAGGACACCGCCCTCTCACGGCGGCAGCACGGGTTCAAATCCCGTTGGGGTCACAACTCACCAAACCCTCGTAACAAGTACTTGTTGCGGGGGTTTTGTGTTTAACCGGTGAATCTGCGGGCGAGCCGCCTTTCGGCAGGATCTCGCCCGTCACCGGCATCCGTCGCATTTTCTTCGCCCCAATGTTGCGAACGTGTAAATCCGTCGCCGAGAACGAGGTGCAGCCTCACGTGCTGCATCGTCCTGTGCTAGTAAAGGAGCACACCAAAACACTGCGGCGCGGCAGACACCGTCTGCGCGCTTTTGTGTCCGCACATTCACAGAAGGGGAGACGGATATGGCATCCGCATCCACCAACGGCAAGCGAATCGCAACAGTCACAGCAGCGTTCGCTGTCACGGCCCTCGCGATCTCCGGCTGCGCAGGCACCTCAGGCAACAATTCGTCCGGGGGAGACTCAGACTCCATCACGGTCGGCACAACGGACAAGGTCACGACGCTCGACCCGGCCGGCTCATACGACAACGGTTCGTTCGCCGTCATGAACCAGGTGTTCCCGTTCCTCATGAACACTCCGTACGGCAGCCCTGACGTTGAGCCCGACATCGCGGAGTCGGCTGAGTTCACCACGCCGAGCCAGTACACGGTGACGCTCAAGGAAGGGCTCACCTGGGCCAATGGCAACGAGCTCACGTCCTCAGACGTGAAGTTCTCCTTCGACCGCCAGCTGGCGATCGCCGACGACAACGGTCCGTCGTCGCTCCTCTACAACCTCGACAGCGTCGAGACTCCCGATGAACTCACCGCCGTCTTCAACCTCAAGCAGGAGAACGACCAGGTCTTCGCTCAGATCCTGTCGAGCCCCGCCGGGCCCATCGTCGACGAAGAGGTTTTCGCCGCTGACGCGCTCACGCCCGATGACGAAATCGTCGATGGTGAAGCGTTCGCCGGTCAGTACACCATCGCAAGCTACGACTTCAATAACCTGATCTCATACAAGGCAAACCCCGACTACCAGGGACTCCTCGGTAAGGCAGAGACCGAGACGGTCAACGTCAAGTACTACGCGGAGTCGTCGAACCTCAAGCTCGCCGTTCAGGAAGGCGATATCGACGTTGCGTTCCGCAGCCTGAGCGCGACCGACACGGCCGACCTCGAGGGCAACGACGATGTAAAGGTGCACCAGGGGCCGGGTGGCGAGATCCGCTACATCGTCTTCAACTTCAACACGCAGCCGTTCGGCGCATCGACCGCTGAGGCCGACCCGGCCAAGGCGCTCGCTGTTCGCCAGGCGGTCGCCGACCTCATCGACCGCGAAGAAATCGCGGAAGAGGTCTACAAAGGCACGTACACCCCGCTGTACTCGTTCATGCCCGAGGGCCTGACGGGCGCAACCACCGTCCTCAAGGACCTCTACGGCGACGGAAACGGCGCTCCCTCCGAGGAGAAGGCCACCGAGCGGCTCGAGGCGGCTGGCATTACGACTCCCGTCGTTCTGAACCTGCAGTACTCCAACGACCACTACGGCCCGTCGTCCGGTGACGAGTACGCGCTGATCAAGTCGCAGCTCGAGGCATCAGGGCTCTTCACGGTCAACCTGCAGACCACCGAGTGGGTCCAGTACTCCGAGGACCGCACCACCGACGTCTACCCGGCATACCAGCTCGGTTGGTTCCCGGACTACTCGGACGGCGACAACTACCTGACGCCGTTCTTCCTGCAGGAAAACTTCCTCGCCAACCACTACGACAACCAGGAAGTCAACGACCTGATTCTGTCCTCGGCGACGACCGTCGACCCCGACGAGCGCGCGGCAATCTTCGAAGAGATCCAGGCCAAGGTAGCCGCTGACCTCTCAACGGTGCCGTACCTCCAGGGCGCCCAGGTGGCTGTCTCAGGTTCTGACGTCGACGGTGTCACCCTCGACGCGTCGTTCAAGTTCCGCTACGCACCACTGAGCAAGTAAACACACCGCCGACGTTTTTTCGGCACACACTGCAGGGCGACCGGTTCCGTCCGGTCGCCCTGCACTCTTTTCGATTGGCAGGTCGACCCCTGAGTTCCCTCACCATCCCGGCGACGAACGGAAAACCCACTCCCGTTCCTCCGTCGGCGCCCACGAAATCCCGGAAGACCTCCGGCGGAGGTTTCTGGCGCTATCTCGTCGTACGATTCCTCCTCATCATCCCGACGGTCTTCATTCTCGTCACCCTCGTCTTCATCCTCATGCGCACAACCGGTGATCCGATTACGGCTGCGCTCGGTGACCGGCTCACGGCAGACCAGCTCGCCGAGCGAGTCGCTGCCGCAGGATACGACCGGCCGATCTTCGTCCAGTACTTCGAGTACCTCGGGCAAATCTTCACCGGTGACTTCGGTACAACGCTGAGCGACAACCGCCCGGTGCTCGAGGTGCTGATCACGTACGGTGCCGCAACGCTCGAGCTCGCCTTCTACGCACTCATCGTCGCCTTCATCGTTGGTATCCCACTCGGCATGGTCGCCGCATACTTCCGCGACAAGACGCCGGATGCCATCCTCCGTGTTGTCGCGATCCTCGCCTATGCAACGCCCGTCTTCTTCGCGGGAATGCTGCTGAAGCTCATCTTCTCGGTCTGGCTCAAGGTCCTCCCGGTCTCGGGGCGTGGAACCACGAACACCGAGCTCGAGATGCAGCTCCTGGAGGGAAAAACCGGGATCTACCTCTGGGATGCACTGCGCATCGGCGACCTCGGTATTATTGGCGACGTCCTCGCCCACGCCGTACTGCCCGGGCTCACCCTTGGTCTGCTGACCGCCGGAATCTTCCTCCGGCTCGTTCGGACCAACGTCATCGGCACGCTGTCCACTGACTACGTCGACGCCGGCCGTTCACGCGGCGTGAGCGAGTTCCGGCTCGTCACGAAGCACGCATACCGCCCAGCGCTCATCCCGATCATCACCGTGATCGGGCTTCAGATTGCCCTCCTGCTCGGTGGTGCGGTTCTCACCGAGACGACATTCGAGTGGAAGGGCCTCGGCTTCCAGCTCAGCGAGTACCTGCAAGCCAGAGACTTCGTTGCCGTGCAGGGCATCGTCGTGCTGCTCGCCGTCATTGTCGCCCTGACCAACTTCATCGTCGACGTGATTGCGGCGCTCATCGACCCGCGAGTGAGGTACTGATCATGGCTGTCGAAACAACATCTCCCAGACGGAGCCTGTGGCGCCGTCTCCCCGTCGTCCACCAGCTCTCGCAGAGCGTCGGAATTCAGCGCGGGATGCTCGTTGCTGGCCTGGTACTGACGGCGATCTTCGTCCTAACCGCGATTTTCGCGCCACTGATCGCGCCGTACGGCTTCAACCAGCTGCGTGACGATGCGGGTGCGTTCGGGGCCCAACGCCCGCCAAGTCCAGAACACCTCCTCGGCACGACCGTCGGTGGCTACGACGTATTGTCCCGGGTCATCTGGGGTGCACAGACCGGCCTGAGCGTTGTCGTCGTTGCTGTTCTGCTGTCGATCTTCGCCGGGGTCGCGCTTGGCCTTGTCTCCGGTTACTTCGGCGGCTGGCTTGACCGGGTTCTCGTCGTCATCTGCGACGCCATCTATGCCTTCCCGACCCTGCTGCTCGCGATCGTCATGTCGATTGCGATCTCGGGCGGACAGTCGAGCCTCTGGGGCGGAATCTTCGCCGCTGCGATCTCGATCACCGTCGTGTTCATCCCTCAGTACTTCCGGGTGATCCGCGCCGAGACCGTACGGATCAAATCCGAGGCATACGTCGAGAGCGCCAAGGTCGTCGGAACGGGCAACGTCCGGATCATGTTCCGGCACGTGCTTCGGAACGCGACGAGGACGCTGCCGCTGATCTTCACGCTCAACGCCTCCGAAGCGATCCTCACGCTTGCTGGCCTCGGATTCCTTGGTTTCGGGATCGAGCCGACGTCCGCGAGCGAGTGGGGCTTCGACCTCAACAAGGCTCTGTCCGATGTGTCGAGCGGAATCTGGTGGACGTCGATCCCGCCTGGCCTTGCCATCGTGCTCACCGTCCTCGGCGTGACGCTCGTCGGTGAGAGCCTCAACGACCTCGCTGACCCGCGGCTCCGCGGGCGCAGGGCGGTCGGTGCCGCATCCGGAACCGTTGCTGAGACATCCGTTGTTCCTGGCGGAACGCTGACAGCAGGACCTGGCGGACTCGCCGGACTCGAGAACGAAGGACGACCATGACCGACGTACTGCAGATTCGGGACCTCGACGTGTCGTTCGCGACGGATGCCGGGGCTGTGAAGGCCGTTGACCGCGTGAGCATCCGTGTCGGGGAAGGCGAGATCGTCGCCATCGTTGGTGAATCCGGCAGCGGAAAGACGGTCACCGCGAAGACAATTCTCGGTCTCCTGCCCGAAACAGCGACGCGTACCGGTGCCGTGATTCTCCGAAGCAAGGACGGAGCCAGCGAGAACGACGTTGTCTCCGTCTCGAAGGACGAGTTGCGCCGGATCCGCGGTGCCGATGTGTCGATGGTGTTCCAGGAACCGTCGACCGCGCTCAACCCGGTTTACACGGTCGGGTGGCAGATCAGCGAAGGGTTGAAGGCACACGATTCGAAGCTCAGTCGGAAGGCCGCCCGTGCACGAGCGATCGAGATTCTCACCAAGGTCGGGATTCCCGACCCGGAGACCCGTGTCGATTACTATCCACACCAGTTCTCCGGTGGACAGAAGCAGCGCGTCGTTATCGCGATGGCCCTCGTCCTCAACCCGGGACTCATCGTCGCCGACGAACCGACGACGGCGCTCGATGTGACGGTGCAGGCCGAGATTCTCGACCTGCTGCGCCGCTGCCGGGATGAGTTCGGGTCGAGCATTGTGCTCATCACCCACAACATGGGTGTTGTTGCCGACCTCGCGGATCGGGTCGTTGTGATGTACCAGGGCGCGGTTGTCGAGGAAGCCGACGTCAAAAGCCTCTTCGCCAGCCCGCAGAATGCCTACACGAAGAAGCTCCTCGCCGCGGTGCCGCGGATCGGACACAAGATCGAGGCGGCAGACCGCAAGCCACCGGTGTCGCACGACGTGCGACCCGTGGTGATCGCGGAGGACCTGCGGGTGGAATATCCGGGACGGCTCGGAAAGGGCGGCTTCACCGCCGTCGACGGCGTGAGCTTCTCCATTGCACCGGGTGAAGTGCTCGGACTTGTGGGGGAGTCCGGGTCAGGCAAGACGACCATTGGGCGCGCCATCGCCGGACTGACGAAGGTCACCGGCGGATCGCTCAGCGTGCTCGGGACCGAGATGAACGGCATGAAGGAGCGGTCGTTTCGTCAGAAGCGGAGCTCGATCGGGTTTGTCTTCCAGGACCCGGCGTCGAGCTTCAACCCACTGCTGACGATCACCGAGTGTGTCGCTGAGCCGCTACGGGTTCACCGCCGTGACCTCGATTCTCGTGCGGTACGAGAGCGGGTGGCAGAACTGCTCGAAGCTGTTCAGCTGCCAAAGTCGTACGGGGATCGGTACCCGCATGAACTTAGCGGTGGGCAGCGCCAGCGTGCGAGCCTGGCGCGGGCGCTCGCGCTGAAGCCAACGCTGCTCATCGCTGACGAACCGACAAGCGCTCTCGACGTCTCCGTTCAGGCACGGGTGCTCGAGCTCTTCGCCGAGCTTCAGGCCGAACTCGGGTTCGCGGCGCTTTTCATCAGCCACGACCTCGCGGTCGTCGATATCCTCGCTGACCGGATTGCCGTGCTCTATCACGGCAGGCTCATCGAGGAAGGCACGTCAACTGAGGTGCTCGGTTCTCCACGTGAGCAGTACACCCAGCGGCTGCTCGCATCGCTGCCTGTGCCTGATCCGATTGCACAGGCCGAACGGCGGCGCATTCTGGCCGAGCTCGCGTCCGTGGGAACGCCAGCGTAGGGTTCGCATCATGAGCGATGTCGACTCCGGCGAGACCGCATCGCGGTCGCGCACCGTCGGAGTCGACATCGCCAGGGGCATCGCCATTCTGGGGATGTTCGTGGCGCACACGATGCCGAACCCCGGCGATCGAGAGCTTCTCGTCGACGGTCGGTCATCGATCCTGTTCGCCACCCTCGCCGGAGTCTCGCTCGGCATCCTGTCGGGGCAGGATGCGCCACCGCCCCGCGGGAAACGTTCGCGAATCTACCGGCGCATCACGGTCCGCGCGCTCGCGATTTTCCTGATCGGAGTTGTACTCGTTTCCCTCGGGAGCGAGATCGCGATCATCCTCGATTACTACGCGATCATGTTCCTCTTCGTGATCCCCGTGCTCTTCGCCCCACGCATCCTCCTTGGCGTCCTGATCGGTGTCTTCGCGTTTGGTGCGCCGATGCTCGCCGCGCTCGTGGACGACCGCTCAGTGGCATCGCCGTCGCTCGTGGACATCTTCAGGGAGTACCTGCTCACCGGTTTCTACCCGGTGCTGATCTGGCTGCCGTTCCTCTTCGCTGGCCTGATCGCGGCGAGGTCGGGGCTTCGGCGCCAGCGCACCCAGGTGCTGATGATCGGCGGCGGTGCTGCTGCCGCGTTCGGTGGGTACGGCGCGGCTCTCGTGTTTCCCGGGGTGTCAGCAGCCTCCCACTCGGGGTCGACCGCCGAGGTCTTCGGCTCAGGTGGTGTCGCTATCGCCGTCATCGGCATCCTGGTTGCCGCAACCGAGACCGCTCCCGCCCCGATCCGCACAGGCTTTCGAACTGCTCTGTCTCCCGTCGCGGCAGCGGGGTCCATGGCGCTGAGCGTGTACACAGCCCAGATTCTCACCCTCGCAATTGCCGTTCGGATTCGAGACACCTCCGGCGCCGTTGACTACCCGGGCTGGCCACTGCTCATCTGGCTCGTCGTCAGTTCGCTCGTCGGCTCCTGGCTGTGGCAGCGCTATTTCGGCAAGGGCCCGCTCGAACGCCTGCTCGCTCTGGCTGACGGCTCGCGCCCGCCGAGTGTCACGAGCCTGCATCGGCTGCGCGAATAGCTTTGGCGGCGAGCACGAGGGCGAGGTGGGAGAACGCCTGTGGAGTGTTTCCCATCTGCCTGTCGTTCGAAACGTCGTACTCCTCCGAGAGCAGGCCGACATCGTTGGCGAAGCCAACAAGGCGGTCCATGAGGGTGCGTGCCTCAGCAAGCCTGCCGCTCGAGGCATACTGCGTCACGAGCCAGAACGAGCAGGCGAGAAACGGATGCTCGTCGCCCTCCAGGCCGTCGACCCCGGCCTCGGTCCGGTAGCGAAGCAGCAGTCCATCCCGCAGAAGGTCCGATTCGATCGCGGCGACCGTCCCAAGCATCCGTGGATCCCGTGGATGGCAAAAACCGACCTCGACGAGCTGCAGCAGG
Organism: Mycetocola sp.; assembly: GCA_045629445.1. Lineage (GTDB taxonomy): Bacteria > Actinomycetota > Actinomycetes > Actinomycetales > Microbacteriaceae > Mycetocola_A. The sequence continues at coordinate 11,355 of JAZQRG010000363.1, forward strand.
GAGGCGTCGACCTCTGTGGTTCCGTAGAACTGCGTGTAGGTGTTGCGGTCGGCGTCGAAGCCTTCGGACTCGATCTCCTCGCGGATGAGGGCCCGCAGTTCGATCCACCTGTCGACGGGGCCGTCAAGGCCGAACTCGGTCACGGCGCGAATGGCCCGGTCGAACGCGGCCCACATCATCACGCGGGAGTGGGTGAATCGCTGGGGGGTTCCGCGAATTTCCCAGATGCCCTGGTCCGGCAGCTGCCAGTGCGTCTCCATGAAGCTCACGAGAGCCCGCTGAAGCGCCCACGAGGTCTCCGTTTCAGCGACGCCGGCGACCCTCGCGTTGTGTAGCGCGACCATGACCTCCCCGATGACATCTGACTGGAGCTGAAGGGCAGCAGCATTCCCGATCCGCACCGGCCGTGAGTCGACATAGCCGGGCAGTGTGGCCAGTTCCCGCTCAGGGAGGTCGCGTTCGCCGCTGAGCCCGTACATGATCTGCACGTCCTTCGGGTCGCCGGCGATCGCCCGCAGCAGCCAGAGCCGCCAGCGGTCAACTCCCTCCGTGATTCCGCAGGACACGAGCGCCGTTACGGTGAGGGACGCATCACGGAGCCAGACATACCGGTAGTCCCAGTTACGTGTTCCGCCCAGGGACTCGGGCAGGGACGTTGTTGCCGCTGCGACGATGCCGCCGGTCTCCTCGTGCGTGAGCGCGCGAAGAATGAGCAGCGACCGTGCCACCTCGTCGGCGTACGGGCCGTGCTGCTCGAGGATGGCCGACCACTGAAGCCACCACTCGCGCGTGCGCGCCAGGTGGTCGTCGACGTCGAGCGGTCCTGGAGGTTCACGATGCCCCGGATACCAGGTCATCGTGAGGTCGACGGTTTCGCCGGCGGCAACGGTGAAGGTGTTCGTGTGCTCGTGATTGGCTGCGAACAGTTCAGGACCGCGCACGACGACGGCATCGGGGCCAGCGACGGCGATGAGCGCCACCGAGTCTTGTTCGCGAACCTTGCGCACCCAGGGCATCGCTGTCGCATAGCCGAACCGGATGCTCAGTTCCTGGCTGAGTTCCACTCGCCCTGAGATGCCGGAAACCCTGCGGATCAGATCGGCGCGATGATCAGCCCTCGGCATGACGTCGGTCACTTCGACGACCCCTGTCGATGTCGTCCACGTTGTGACGAGGGTGAACGAGTCGCCGTCGTAGCGGCGGCTGGACGTTGCGCCATTCTCGGACGGTGCCAGACGCCAGCGTCCGTGATCCTCGGTGCCGAGGAGCGCAGCGAATACCGACGGCGAGTCGTATCTGGGCATGCACAACCAGTCGATGCTGCCGTCCCGACCGACGAGAGCGGCGGTGTAACAGTCGCTGATGAGCGCGTAGTCCTCGATACCGGATGCCACCGGCTCAGTCTCGCACCTCGCTCGCGCTCAAGCACCACCCGTTGTGCTGCAGACACGCCCCGTCGGGCCGGGTCTGTTTGTCGGGTGCTGCTAGAGGCGCGTAATCTCGCGCTCTCCGGCGGCGCGGGCGATCGCGTGAGGGTCGACGTGGGCATCGGCCAGGCGGTGGTCGGTCTGCGGGCTGCCGGATGGACTCATTCCGGAGGGCACCGAGGCCATCGAGTGGCTCGGGAGCGGACCCGACTTGGACATCTTGTCGATGGCGGCCAGTGCGAGAGCCGAAACGATGAACACCATGTGGATGACAACCTGCCAGAACACACCGAGGGACGTGTACGCCTCGTCTGTGACCTCCTGGCCGCTTCCGGCATCCGTCATGTTTCCCACCTCGATGAAGGTCTTGAGCAGGTGGATGGAGGAGATGCCGATGATCGCCATGGCCAGTTTGACCTTGAGCACGTTGGCGTTGACGTGGGACAGCCACTCGGGCTGGTCCGGGTGACCGTTGAGGTTGATCTTCGACACGAAGGTCTCATAGCCGCCGATGATCACCATGATGAGCAGGTTCGCGATCATGACGACGTCAATGAGACCGAGGACGGCGAGCATGACGCTCGCTTCGGTGACCTCTGCCGAGTGGTTGATGACCTCGTCGCCGAGGTGCCACAGCTCCTGCACGAAAACCCACACGTAAATGATCTGGGCAACGATCAGCCCCAGGTACAGCGGTGCCTGCAGCCAGCGGCTGAGGAAGATCATGTAGCCGATACTCGTGACAGCAAAGCTGCGTGCGGCGGGGGGAGGGGCGGAAGACATGGGGCTCCTGGGCAGAGGCGGGAGGGGTCGCGCGAAAGAAGCGCGGGATAAATCCTAAAGGCCCAAGGCTGCGAGTTTCCCGGCGTGGCCCGATCTCCTCCTGCGTCCACTAAAGTGGACCGAGCGAAGGGGAGTATCCCTCTGCACGGCATCCGTCATCACGGGTCTCATCATCGAGACCCCGGTCGCCGTGGCACGGCCGAATTCATAGCCGATGCGGGAGAGACTTTCGGGAATTTGTCGTACCCGCTCCCCACATCTCCTCACCGAAAGGCCCCGGATGCACCCGGTATTGCCCCTCTGGTTTGAAATCGGCTCCTACGTCGTTCTCGGACTCATCCTGATCGCCGACCTTCTCCTCGTTGTGAAGCGCCCGCACATTCCGTCGATGAAGGAATCGACCCTGTGGGTCGTCTTCTACGTCTCGCTCGCACTCGTCTTCGCCGGGCTGATGTTCCTCGTTTCCGGCGGGGAGTTCGCCGGTCAGTTCCTCGCGGGCTGGCTCACCGAATACAGTCTGTCCATCGACAACCTGTTCGTCTTCGTCATCATCATGGCGAGGTTCTCGGTGCCGAAGCGGCTCCAGCAGGAAGTGCTCATGGTGGGCATCATCATCGCGCTGATCTTCCGCGGCGTCTTCATCCTTCTCGGCGCGCAGCTGATCGAAAGCTTCAGCTGGGTGTTCTACCTCTTCGGTGCTTTCCTTCTCTACACCGCCTGGAAGCAGGCCTTCGGCCACAACGAAGACGCTGAGGATGGCGAAACGGCACTCATTACATACATGAAGCGCCACATCAGCGTTTCGCCTGACTTCCACGACTCGAAGCTTCGCACCGTCATCGACGGCAAGAAGGTGTGGACGCCAATGCTCATCGTGTTCATCGCGATCGGGACAACGGACGTCATGTTCGCGCTCGACTCGATTCCGGCGATCTTCGGCATCACCCAGAGCCCGTTCATCGTGTTCACGGCCAACATCTTCGCTCTGATGGGCCTCAGGCAGCTGTACTTCATGCTCGGTGGGCTGCTCGAGCGCCTGCACTACCTCAAGTACGGCATCGCCTTCATCCTCGCGTTCATCGGTGTGAAGCTCGTGCTGCACGCGATGCACGAGAACGAACTGCCATTTATCAACGGCGGACAGCACATCGAATGGGCGCCCGAAATCAACACCTGGACGTCGCTCGGAGTGATTGTCGTTTCGATGGCGGTCGCAACCATTGCGAGCCTTATCAAGTCCGGTCGTGACGCCCGCAGGGCGGGTCAGAAAGAATCAGTAACCAGCGAGTGATATTCTGAGCGACGTGCTGTTCGGTCTTCTTCTTAGTTGCCGCGACGGGGCCCAGTCACCAGGCTGCCCCGTCCCGGGGTTCGTCGGTGCCTGGTCCCTAACTCTTCCCCAGGAAAGCAGCATGC